>NZ_AJZM02000354.1 GCF_000272405.2 Vibrio tasmaniensis 1F-187 | reverse complement strand
CTTACTTACTGTGATTGGTATTATTCTTACCTCAGTCAAACAACCGCACCGCTCAAGCACCAAGGTTTAAGGTTTAAGTCTATTGAATACAAAAAAAGGGTGTCATTTGAACATTCAAATGACACCCTTTCACTGTCTTATTTAGTACTCTGCTTTCTAGCTTCTAACTATATGTGATTAGGCGTTTCCACTTTCGCTGACCGTTCTCAGCTGGGTCAAATATTTGATCCAGCCTTTAGCCTCAGAAGACGGTTCAATGTTGTTCGCGCGCTTAGCTTGAGCGAGAGCATTATCTAAGTTCTTCAACTTATACCATGAACGTACTTTCGCTAATGCAACGTCAGCTTGCTTGTTCTTGTCTTTCACTTTGTCTAAAACAACCAGAGCTCGCTTGTAGTAACCTTGCTGAACCAATAATTGAGCAACATTCCAATGGTATCGAGTGTTCATGTTCGACGCTAACGTCCACACTTCAATCGCATTGTCCCACTCTTTCGCTAGCTGCCAGTAGGTTGCTTGCTCAGCCAGAAGTTGAACATCGCTGTTTGCGTCATCTAACTTGCTAATTTCTTGCGCAGCGCGCTCAGGGATGCCTCGTTTCGCGTACAGTTGAGCAAGTAGCCGACGGTCTGAATTATTCAGTTCAACACCTTGTAGCTCAGCAAGCGCTAAGGTATTCAACGCATCTCGGCTACGTTCTAGCCTTAACTGAATCCCGACCAGTTGACGCCACCAGTTGTCTTTTTCGGGTTGAAGTTCAACTAAACTTTCTAACGTAGGAATTGATTGCTTCCATTGTTTTAACTGTAGTTGAGCACCCAGCTTTAACGAGAGAGGCGACAACTGTGGTTTTGAATTAAACTTGTTATGATTACCTATAGCCGCCAGTACTTTCGTCCAGTTTTCAATTTGGTATTCAGCTTGAGCAATTCGCATCCATAGCGTGTCTTTCTTTTCAGCTTCCGGTGCTGTTTTAACGAGCTCATAATAGTGTGGTAATGCCGCTTTAAAATGCTGCTCGCTAAGCAGCAAATCAGCTAACATACGTTTCGTTGCCCAAGCTTGCTCATCGACCAATAAGCCACTACCCACTGCATAAGTAAGCTGCTTGATTGCCGTCTCTGTTTTACCATCTTGCCAGTAAAACACACCAAGCATGCGAGCGACATAGGCTTTGTCATAGCCTTTAGATAACTCTAAACTAGCCAAAACCTCAATCGCCTGTTTAACGTGCTCCTCTTGAGCAAGTTTATTCGCCTTTTGAACACGAATAACGGTGTATTGGGTAAGCTCTTTTGCCGGTACTGTAAGGGGCATTATCAACAAGCCCACTAATATCCATATCTGTTTCATCATTTTGCCAACTTAAACTCTAGTTTCACGGTTTGACCAACCTGAGCTACCGCTTTTCCATCGACGACTTTAGGTTGATACTTCCATTTTTTAAGTGCTCTTATCGCTTCACGTTCAAACATACGACGTGGATTTGCATCCGTAACTTGAATATCAACAGAACGTCCTGTTTCATCGATTGTAAAAGACAAAATGACATACCCTTCAGCGCCACGCTTGAGCGCTTTTGCTGGATAACGAGGTTCAACTCGATAAAGCGGCATTATCTGTTGATTTGACCCAAAATCAGAAAATGTTGGAGCGTTAATCGCTAGGCCTTCAATTGAAGTATTCAAATCCAGTGAAGACAGTGAAGACATTGAATTCAGAGGCGTTACTTCAGCTTGCGACTGAGACGTTTGCGCTTGCGGTGGCAGCTCTGGCATTTCGGGTTGTTCCGGGACTGCACGTTGTCTTCTCTGTACTTCTTGTTCTTGTTCAACCATCACCATGTTGAAACTTAACGTCTCACCATTTTCTGGCGAACGTTGGTGTCCATTATCGACCATCCAAGCCATGAAAGAAAATAGTGCTAAACCCAACGCTCCCGCTAAAGGTAATGCAAGAAATAGGCGAATCATTGATTAAGATCCTCCAAGATCATCGCTTTTCAGCTGCAAGCGCAATATTTTTAACACCCGCACCTTTGGCAGCGTCCATCACTTTAACAACCGTACCGTTATAAGCATGCTCGTCCGCCTGAATAACCAAAGAAGCATCAGGTTGTTCTAGCAACAAGTGTTCTAACGTCGCTTGAACACGTTCAACATCCACAACACGTTTATCTATGAAAATGTCATTCGCAGAAGTAATCGCGACAAAGATACCTGCATCTTTTTGGCTCACTACATTTGAAGCTTGCGGGCGATTGACTTCAACACCAGATTCACGAACAAATGAACTCGTCACAATGAAGAAAATAAGCATGATGAATACGATATCAAGCATCGAAGTAAGGTCTATTTGAGCCTCTTCGTTTTTAGAATGACGTCGACCGAGTCTCATCGTTGACTCCTTAAAGATTTTTCTAATTTCAATTCTAAGCGGTTACAGACTTTCGCTAAACGAGCATGAACAAACATGCCCGCTAATGCAGCAACCATACCCGCCATCGTTGGTAAAGTTGCCAACGAGATACCTGAGGCCATCAATTTAGGATCACTGCTTCCTTGAGTCGCCATGACATCAAAAACGGAGATCATACCGGTTACGGTACCGAGCAAACCCAACATCGGACAAATAGCAACTAACAGCTTAATAAAGTTCAAGTTTTGGTTAAGCAAGATACTCGCTTGCCCCAACCAACCTTCACGAATGGCTTTAGCATGCCAAGAAGAGTGATCTTCTCTTTCATGCCACTTTGTAATCCAAGCTTGGCGTTGCTTTGGAAAATAGAACGCGAGATAAAGCACACGTTCTACCACAAGTACCCAAAAAACGAGGACGACAGCCGCTAGCCACCACAGGACGAAACCGCCCTGATCCATAAAGTTTGATAAAGACAGCAGCCAGTTACTCGTTAACCAACTCGCTGGTAATAGAGAACCCGACAAAATATCCATTACGCGGCAGTCCCAACTTGTGAAACAACAGCGCTTGGTTCAATAGACTTCTCTGCCTGCTCAGCAACAAGGCCAATGCCCTGTTTCTCCAAAATATTACGAATGTTCTCTGACTGAGTACTCAGAATGTTGTGTGCCAATAGCAGTGGCATTGCAGCAACAAGGCCAAGTACCGTTGTAACAAGTGCCATCGAAATGCCGCCCGCCATTACTTTAGGGTCACCATTACCAAACTGTGTGATCACTTGGAATGTTTCTATCATGCCGGTTACGGTACCTAGCAAGCCAAGCATTGGTGCTAGAGCAGCTAGAAGCTTCAGCATTGATAAACCTTTCTCTAGGTGAGTTTGTTCATCCACTACCGCTTCTAAAAGTCGCAGTTCTAATGCTTCTACTGTTTGATTTTTCTCTTTGCTGTAAACCGCAAGAACACGACCCAGAGGGTTGTCTCCCGCTTGTTCAGGTTTTTTAAGTTGAGCGCGAATCTTCTGACGAGCGATAGCCAAAGAAATACCACGAACCAATGCGATGATTAAGCCGATTGCCAACAAGCCAAGAATAACTTTACCAACTAGGCCACCTGCTTGCAGACGATCAGCTAGGCTTGGTTCCAAAGCTAATTGTTCTAGCATGAATCCACGAGAGGGATCGACGACCACGTTAGACACTTCGCCATTAGCTAAAGTAGAAAGCGACGCCAGTGTTGGACCTTGTGAAGGCTGCTTCAAGTAAACTATTGCATCTTGATGTCTAGCATCCCACCATACGTAACCTGACTCAGCAACTAAGCCAATAGAACCCAGTCGATAAGCTTCTGCCTTTTCAGTGACCCCTTCACTATTAACTAGTGAAACTGTCGACTTGCTTATCTCTGAACTTGCTTGAATTTGCTCCATCATGCTCAACCAAAGACCTGTTAACTGGGGCATTGACGGTAATGATTTTGCGTCCACGATTTGATAAACAGTTTCTGTATACGCTGCGCGATCTACGTTAGTTACTGTATCCGTAAGCTCATGTTCAAGGTCTTTTGCATTTTGTCTTACAACGCCAAACAACTCACCTAAGCTACCTGTTTCTAAACGCAGTTTCTCTTCTAAACGAGCAAGCTTGTTTTCGTTATCACTGAATGTCTGAGTCAGAACATCGGTCGCACCTTGAATAGAGCTACGTTTAGCTTCAAGCTGTGCTTTGATCGCTTTGAGTTGTTGTTCTGTCTTTTTAAAGTCAGCTTCACGAATTACGTTATGAGACGCTTGCGTGCGACTCTCTGATTTTGCTTTGTTAACAAGCTGAGCTGTCGTGTCTGATGCAGAGAAAGCAGAAAATGAAATTGACGTAATGCAAAGCAATGCTGCTAATGGCTTTAAGTACATTACTTAACCTCCGCAACAGTTAAAGAAACAGGTAAAGTAATTAAGCTTGGAGACGCTTGCTTATTAGCAATATCGTACGCTTTGTCCAACTCAGATTTCATCGAAGAATCCAACTCTTGCCATTGATCGCTATTTTGGTCCCAAGACCAATATTGGGTACCATTTAAGTTACGAGCGACCAGTGAAATGCGGCCAAGATGCAAAATATCAACTTCAAGCACTTTATCTTGACTTAACTCGACACGGCTTGAATAAGAACTTAGCTTAATACCGTAATCCACTTCAATTTGGTACGCCTCTAAAATACGGCGATATTTTTCAGCATCACTGACATCAGCACGAGTCATCATCGCTTTCAGCTTTTCAACGCGACGCAGACGGCTATTTGTCTTGAAAGGTAGATCGCTTTCAATAACTTCCTGGAGACCATCGATCATCTTGTACATTAAAGGCACAACACCTTGACGTGTTAGTTTGATTTCGTCGATCTGCCCTTCAATACTCAGCGCTTCTTGATCTTGGCTCTTAACCAATGCGGCAAGATGATCGTGATAGATTTCTAAATTTTTCACTTCTTCTTGCAGGCGCTCAACCTCAGCTTGCAGCAATAATGTTGCTTGTGAGCTTTTATCAATAACCTTTTGGCTCGAAGCCGACGCGTTATTGGTCTTGTTTTGAATTGATTGAGCTTGATCCAAGCTGTTTGCCATCGATGACGTTGCAACCAAATTGATGGCAAGTGCTAGGCTAGTTTTTAAAAGATTCATAATTGTAGTCATTTACTTTAGAAGAAGAACAAATGAGTTTTATTGATAAGCAGTCTCATTATCATTAAAAACCACTCGCATTGCTAGGGGTATTTTTACTAAATAGCAGAATCAAGAAAGGGGAAAGTCGAAACCTTCCCCTTAATATTTAAGCTACCAATAGTACCCTACTAACAAATTAGTATTTTACCTGTAACGTAGCCATGTAGTTACGACCTTCGCCAACAACAACGCCACGTGTGCTGCCGCCTTCTAGGTAATCTGTATCAAACAGGTTCTCTACATTAAAGCGTGCAACAAAATCTAGGTTCTCATCGTACTTGATAGTATGTGCAACACCAGCATCTACACGAGTGTAAGCGTCTTTCTTAAATGTGTTAGCACTTTCAGTGTAACGCTCACCTACGTGATACACACCTAGGTTTACATCAGTACCGTTGTTGAATGCGTAAGTAGACCAGATGCTTGCAGTAAATTCAGGAACGTCTGCTGGTGTTTTACCATTAAGAGCAGGGTCATTCTTATATTCAGCATCTAAGAACATTGTTGATGCACTTACAGAGAACGCATCCGTCACGTAGCCCGTCGCAGCTAGCTCCACACCGGTGTGAACTTGCTCACCCACCTGTGTAGTACGAGTATCTTTTGCATGAGATGCAGGAAGGTCTTCTGTAACTTGCATGTTCGTTTGTGTGATCTGGAATAGTGCACCTGATACGAATAAACGCTCGTCAAACAATTCCCACTTAGAGCCTAGCTCGTACAATGATCCTTGTTTCGGCTTTTGTGATTGACCGAAGTTCACATCTTTCGGGTTTGAGATTTCACCTACAGGTTCAAAACTTTCAGAGTAAACAGCATAAATTGAACCATTTTCAGCCGGTGAGTACACCACACCTAATTTTGGTAAAAGGTTGTTGTACGTCTGCTCTTTCGATTTTGACGTGCCTTTGTTGCTGATCGTCTTATCGTAAGCTAAACGAACACCTGCAAGCGCTTGCCATTGGTCGTTAAAAGTCACAAGGTCTTGAACGTATAGACCGTAGTGTTGGCTTTGTGAGTGCGATTGTGAATCATCATTTTTGTAATGAATGTCCGCTGGCATATCAAAGCCTTTGCCACACTCTTTCATTGCATCTGCTTTTGATGCATTTTCACAAGCATAATCTCGTACATATAAGCGCTTGTAATCGTAGTGCAGTCCATTAGCGCCAACCAATAGACGGTGGTTTACGCCAAGAGCGTCAAAATCACCCGTGAAATCTACATAGGCCGTATCGAACGTCCATTCATCATGGCGATCAGAAACTTGATATCCGAAAGTTTTGTTTTTCTTGTTTTCTTTAACTTCGTTTTTTGACTCTGTGCGACGGCGCTCGTAAAACTGGCGGTTAATGCCAGACTTAACCGACCATGCATCGTTTAAGTTTGCTGTAAGACCCACGCCGTAGTTTGCAACATCGTTATCTGTTTGTGCAAAACGTTGATCATTAACCGTATTTGGGTTGATCGCTTTACCCGTTGTCTTATCAATCTTAGAGCCGTTATCTAAATCACCCAGCTCTTGAGTGCGGTCGTAATGCGCAGATAGCATCACATCTTCGTTGATATCGTAATCAACAAATAGGCCACCAACAAAACGCTCTGTCTCTACATCTGTGCCGTCAAAGCGGGTGCGGTAAGAATCTTGATTTTCTTTTGAAACTATAGCGCGAGCACGTAATGTTTGGTCATCATTCAATGAACCACTTACATCAGCGGTCGTACGAGTGTAGTTGTCAGAACCAATGTCTTGGCTCACATTAACTTGAGTTTCATACGTTGGCTTCTTAGTAACCATGTTAACAAGGCCGCCTGGTGCTGATTTACCGTAGAGTAAACCTGCTGGGCCTTTTAGTACTTCAACGCGTTCTAGTAGTTCTACCGGTTGACGGTAATGAGACCAGTGTTGAACGCCATCACGCAAGTAACCAGAACTGCTTCCTAGAGAGAAACCACGTAGGTTGAAGCGCTCACGGTTTGTTGATTTAGAACCCGCTGAAATTGACGCATCATTTTTTAATACTTCGCCAAGCGTGCTTGCGCGTTGCTCATCAATGATTTGCTCACTGATAATCGTAACTTGTCCTGGAGTCTCTAATTGAGTCGCCTCCATGCGCATTGCTGTTGTATTCGTGTCGGCTTTATAACCGTAATCACGACCTTCAACAACCATATGTTCGTCAGTTTTTACTGCTTCTGCCAATACTGCTGGTGAAGCTAATACTGCGCCGATCACTAAAGCCAATGGCTTTTTTGAAAACATGTCCTTTTCTCCACTTTTATTCTTTTAGACGAACACTTTGTTATTTATTCGATGTGTCCGTTAGACCGTTTCCGGTACCACTGAATTATTTCGATGGGAAATATAAGTGATAACTATTACTATTTGCATTAAATTTACATTCTTTGCATTCGTAAAGTTTTGTAAAGACGAGCTGACGAGTCGTTAACCTGCAGTTAAAAGAAACCAATTCAATACAGTCATTTAACGAACACTTAAATTAAAAATCGGTTCTCTGCGCCAAACTTTTTGAAACACCGCCATTTGCGCAGTCAATGTAATCAGTAAACATCTATAACAAATTCCTCTTATCTTATTTATTACCTTCAGAACGACGAATTTTTGTATAAAACACTCGATAAATGTAAATAACTGGTGAATTATTTTGTTTTATTTTGTTTTATTTGAACAATTATCAGTGATTATGATCACATCTGTAATTCCAAACTCATTTTTTGTTTTTCGATTTAATCAACCGACTGCTAATCTCCTGCTCACTTTGGAAAGGTATCAAAGTTATAAATAATAAGGAGTGTTCTAAATGAATACCAAGAAACCTATGTCTCTGACTGGCCGAGTTATCCTCGGTATGGTCGTAGGTATATTAACGGGATTTGCCATTCAATCCCTTTTTGCAGACAGCGGATTTGTTAACAACTACATCGTTAACGGACTCTTTGAAGTAGGCGGACAGATTTTTGTCGCCAGTTTAAAAATGCTTGTTGTACCACTCGTCTTCGTTTCACTCGTGTGCGGTACAAGCTCTCTTAAAGATTTATCAACTCTTGGCCGTATGGGTGGCAAAACGCTTGCACTTTATATCGGTACTACAGCCGTTGCTATTACTCTAGCATTGACTATCGGTAACCTGTTCCAACCTGGAGCGGGTGCGGATCTTACTGCTGCGAGCTCTTTCAAATCAGCTGATGCTCCTTCTTTGGGCCAAGTCATCATCGACATGTTCCCGACCAACCCTATTCAGGCGATGGCTGAGGGCAAAACGCTACAAGTTATCGTATTTGCTGTATTGTTTGGTATTGCAATCAGTGCAGCGGGTAAACCTGGCGAGCGTATCGCCGCGGTTTTCTCCGACTTGAACGAAGTGATCATGAAGCTTGTCGCTCTTCTGATGAACCTTGCGCCTTACGGTGTGTTCTTCTTGATGGCTAAACTGTTCTCAGGCCTTGGCTTGGGCGCGATTTGGAACCTAGCGGAATACTTCTTAGTGTTAGCTGGTACTCTACTGTTACACGGTTTAGTAACTTACAGTGCGATGCTTAAAGGGTTTACAGGCCTTAGCCCAATTACGTTCCTACGTAAGATGGAAGATGCAATCATGTTTGCATTCTCAACAGCATCTTCAAACGCAACGATTCCAGTGACAATGGAAACGGCTAAAAACCGCATGGGCGTAGACAACAAAGTCGCTTCGTTCACAGTTCCACTAGGCGCAACTGTCAACATGGACGGTACTGCTATCATGCAGGGTGTTGCAACGGCGTTTATCGCACAAGCGTACAACATCGACCTGACTATGGGTGATTACCTAATGGTGATCCTAACAGCGACACTGGCTTCTGTTGGTACAGCAGGTGTTCCTGGTGTTGGTCTTGTTATGTTGGCGATGGTATTGAACCAAGTTGGACTGCCGCTCGAAGGTATCGCATTAATCATGGGTGTTGACCGTCTTCTTGACATGATCCGTACTGCCGTAAACATCACTGGTGATAGTGCCGTAACTATCATTGTGGCTAAATCTGAAGGATCTTTTGACGAAGCTCGCTTCAATAACCCAGCAGCCGGTGAAAAAGAAGAAGAAGTAAAGCTAGTACGCCAACAGGCATAATCTAGCTTCTCTGGTGCTCTTACTTTCAAGCCAAGGCGCAATTAATGGCTGTGCCTTAGCCTGATAATGAAAAGCGTGTATACAAAAACGCCACTGCTGATAAAGTGGCGTTTTTAATTGGGTTCTCTTTGAGCCGAAACGATTCAACTCTCATCTATCTTCTCATTACAGGGGCTGAGCGTTGAGTGCCGAGCCTAACGCTTAATCTACGATAGGAAACATAAGGTTCACTCTAAGTCCCCCACCTTCTCTGTTCTCAGCGGTAACATGCCCATTCATCACTCCCATGGCTTCCTTAACGATCGCGAGTCCAAGACCGTAACCACCAGACTGTTTATCTCTGGCTGACTCAATGCGGGTAAACGGGTCAAAGATATCTGCAATCTTGTTATCTGGAATACCTTCACCATCATCCTCCACAGAAATGACACTGTAACGCTTATCATTGACCTGCCCGTAGGTCTTGACGACAATATCCGCATTGCCCCCTGCGTATTTGATCGCATTTCCTACAAGGTTACTGATCACCCTCAAAAGTAGCCTCTCATCAACATTAACCATTGATGTCGCTGTTTCCAAATCACCAGTCAAAGTTTGATTAGGTTTCAAATCATTTTGCATCTGTACAATTAGCATTGAGCAATACTGCTCAAGATGCATTGGAGTTAACTTAGAATCATAACGAGAGGTTTCTAGGCGACTGAACTCAAGAATTTCACCCACCAGCTTATTCATCTCTTCCGTTTCGCTTTCCATCCGTTCGAGTAACCCCATACTTTTTTCATCGACCTTACTACGTAGTAAATGTAATGCGAGATTCTGCCTTGCTAACGGTGTCCTCAACTCATGTGATACATCACGAATCAAACGACGCTGCTTTTCAGCCAGAGACTTAATCTCAAAGGTCATATGGTCAAAATCATTGGCAAGCTCATTGAATTCACGTGTAGTTGAATCCAACTCAGACACAACACTCACTGAAAAATCTCCTTGTGCGAGCCTTCGACTGGCCTCCCTTAAACGATCGAGTGGCTGCTGCAGACTTTTCGCCATAATAATGGAAAACAGCGATAACACGATCAAAGCAATCACAGCTTTCAGCGCGTAGGAATACGGTGCAAAGGATTTTGCTGGATGAAACTGCCCTGGCAGTTGGATCACGAGTGTATTGCCGTTATCAAGTGGCAAGCCGAAGATAGGCTTACTCACACGATCACTGAGTTGATGGTCTAATGTACGCAGGTACTTCAACTTAAATTCAAAATGCGGATGCATGTGTCGGTGGGTAATAGGTCGGTTGTTTTCATCGATAATGAATAAATAATAACGTTGGGCATTGCCCCAGTCGGCAAGCTCATCCATGTCCCCTTCTTCGATCAGTACATTAGCTTGATAAGCCAAATCCAACATTTCAGCTTTGACAGGTTCAGGTACCTTCAACAAGGCTTTCATCAGCGCTCGTTCTGCGACACCTTGAAGGATGAGGATACTGACTAAAATCACGGTCAGGCAACTGAACAGCTGAAACGTTAAGCCATCCTTACGCTTGATAACGAAACCAGGGCACCGTAGAAACCAGTTACTCATACTCCTACCGACTCTAGGTAGCTGTAGCCTTGACCGCGCACAGTTTTAATATGTTGCTTTGATAAGCCAGCCTGCACCAATTTTCGACGTATGTTGCTGATATGCATATCTAAGTTACGGTCGAATGGACACAGTTCTTTCTTCAATACATGTACTTGCAAGTCAGATTTTGATACAACGATACCATTATTTTTGATCAGATAATCGAGCAATTCTTTTTCAGTGCCGGTTAAAGGTAAACGGGTAAGTTGCTCGCACAAACCTTGATTAGATGAAGCCATTGATTGTCTTTGTCGCTCAAACCCAACTCGGCGTAAGATCACCTTAATCCGGGTCAAAAGCTCAGGAACATTGAAAGGCTTAGCGATGTATTGATCTGCCCCGGCTTGATAGCCATCTAGCATGGAGGCATCATCATTAAGCGCAGTTAGCATAAGTATAGGAGTAGCAAAACGCTGACAAATACGTCTTGCGACTTGAATACCACTTAAATTAGGGAGCATCACATCGAGTAAGACTAAATCAACAGGATTTGATTGAATAAACTCTAGAGCTGATTCACCGCAATGAACGGTATCAACGTGATACCCTTCATTCTCCAACACTTCACCCAGTAACTCACACAACTGAATATCATCATCAACAACTAAAACACGAGACATTTCACACACCGATAAATAAGAACTGTTTGCATTCTAATTATCGTTATTATTGATTTCAATTATAAAGTGCGTGATTTCCTCTATAGAAGAAAATCTTTTTCAATCGGTACAAATTTTGAGGCAGAATCGATAAGATTTTGAGCTGTTAACCCAGGAACGCCATACACTTCAACAGGTTTTCCAAAGCGCTCTTTGATTCGTTCTACCAAGATTTCAAAATCGCCATCACCCGATACCAAAACAATCGTATCAACCGTCTCCGCAAGCTCTATCGCATCTAACGCGATACCGACATCCCAATCCCCTTTGGCGCTACCATCACGACGCTGAATAAACGGTTTTAGCTTCACATTAAAACCAACACCACGAAGGATATGGTGGAATTGGCGCTGTTTAGGATCTTGGCTTGAGATTGCGTAAGCATTGGCTTCGACAACGTTACGTCCTTCCGTGGCAACATACCAAAACTGGTTATAGTCGAAGTTAGAACGGTATTTATCGCGTGTTGTATAGTAAACGTTCTGAACGTCGACCAAAATTGCTATGTTTTCCATAAATTCATACCTTTAGATTTTCCGTATACCCTATTCTATTCACTTCTAAAATGCGAGTCGCTTTCTTTAATAAAAATGAACTCATTAGCTATGCTTAACGTAGTTGTTATTGGCTTAACGTAGTTGCCATTAACTTAGAGCTTGTTTGGGTTTATCGAGGAAGGTGGAACATGCAGTACCGACAAATAATCAGATCATGCCTTGGCAGCGACACCATTGACTCAGTATTGACACGTTGCTGCGCGGCAATAACTAACGCTGCCATAACTAAGGCTGCGATAACTAAGGCATCGGTAACAAACGTAATTTCCAAACCACTGAACGCTCTAATAACAAGCACGGTTATGTTTATGATTCTGTCAGTCAACTCGTTACACGCCTACCCAGCCTACTCTCATTCCAAAGCTCTGCCACACCGCAGTGTTATTTATTTCGCTCCAACAGAAGATTCGATCGTAAAAGAGTTTCTTAATGAAGTCTTGATTAACAATTGTCAATTGGACGAGCGAGATGTAGTAATCATGGTCATCGCAGAAAGCGGCTACACCGTTCCTGCATGGTTAGTTGAAGAGTTTAATTTGGATGCAGTGACTAACAGTTATGGAATACCCAAAGGTTCACACACTGCCGTGTTGATTGGTAAAGACGGGAAAGAGAAACATAGGTGGAGTGGTAAAACCGACTGGAGTTTAATCACTAATATTATTGACGAAATGCCCATGCGCCAACAAGAAATGCAGCGACAGAGTAGCCGCTGCAGTATTTGATTCTTAGTCAGCTAAGCCTTTGGTTAACCATCAACCAAGCTAACAAGCTAACAAGCTAACAAGCTAAGCTTGATCATCAATCACTTAAGCTGGCTTGTTAAACCAAGCCAGTTTTTCATGGAGCTGAGCAACACTTCCAACCACAATCAGTGCTGGGCTCTTTGCAACGCCAGCAAGATCAGCTAGGTCACGTAGCCCACCTCTAAACACTTTCTGTTCTTGGCGAGTGCCATTTTCGATAATCGCAACTGGCATGTCTTCTCGCATACCGTTATCGAGTAAATTCTTCTGAATATTCGGACTCTCTTTCAAGCCCATGTAAAACACGATCGTGTGATTGTGTTGAGCAAGAGAACGCCAGTCAATATCTTCGCCATCTTTCTTCAAATGACCCGTAATAAACTGTACGCTTTGCGCGTGGTCACGGTGAGTCAATGGAATTCCCGCATATGCGGTCGCTCCTGCGGCTGCAGTAATGCCAGGAATCACTTCAAATCTCACGTCATTCTCAGCTAACGTTTCGCACTCTTCGCCACCACGGCCAAAGATAAACGAATCACCACCTTTTAGACGCACAACGTGCTTGTTTTCTTGTGCTTTGGTCACCAATAGTTGGTTGATCTGATCTTGTGGTACGCAGTGGTGATCGAGCTTCTTACCCACATACAACATTTCAGCTTCTGGATTAGCCATCGCTAAGATATCTTTTGATACCAAGCGGTCATAAACCAAAACGTCTGCTTGTTGAATCACTCGTGCGGCTTTTAGTGTAAGTAGGTCTGGGTCGCCCGGACCTGCACCTACCAATGAAACAAATCCATGGCTTACTTCTTTAACATTCGATGACGATACTTCTGACATTCTGCGCTCCGAAGGTTTGCTTGTTTTATCTCAAGCTTCAATCTATGTGATAAGTCACTGTATTCATGATGACTTATCAAAATCCTTACCTCTTAGACTATCAGGTGTTGAAATAAATATTCAGTCTAAATACTAACGAAGATAGAAATAATTATAACAAAACAATCTATTGCGGATGTTTTGCTCAATAGCAAACAACGCATCTATGATAACTAAGGTGTTGTCTGCCCGAGAATACACTGACAGCTTTCAAACTAAAAAAGCCCCAAACACGTTGTTGGGGCTTTCAATCTCATACTAACTTACGTTTACCGTATTACTTCGCGCCTAGAGAAGGAGCTGTTTTAACATGAGTCAGGTATAGGGGAACACACGTTAACAGTAGGCCACCAACGATGTTACCTAAGATTGTTGGGATAAGGTTGAAGTTCAACCATGTCGCGATACCGAAGTCAGCGCCAAGAATCATACCCAGTGGGAATAGAAACATGTTTACCACTGTGTGCTCAAATACAAGTGCGAAGAAGATGAAGATTGGGAACCACATCATTGCTACACGACCAGCAACTGTACGTGCAGTCATGTTACCAATCACACCTAGACAAACCATTAGGTTACAGAAGATGCCGCGCACGAAACATGTGATCCAGCCGTCCATGCCCATGTTTTCAAACCCTAGGCTACGACCTGTAGAAACAGCAATGAACTTTTGAGCAACTGCGTTTGGTTCTAAAGAGAAGTTACCTGTAAGTGAAATTGCCACTAACACTGCAACAATTAAAGAACCGATAAGGTTACCAAGACCAACAAGACCCCAACAACGTAAAATACGACCCCAAGTAATACCTGGACGGTTATCAAATTTCGCTAAAGGAGCAAGGCCAAATACACCGGTTACTAGGTCATAGCCCATTACACTTAGAATGACGAAGCCCACAGGGAACACAAGAGCGCCAACAATACCAATGCCTGTTTGCACGATAGTCGTGATTGCCACTACAACAGCAAGAGAAAGAATGATGCCTGCCATTGTGCTTCGAATCAGTAGATCACGAGTACTTGTTTTCGTTTTCGCTTCACCTACATCGATCATTGTTTGAACGAATTCTGCTGGTTTAAAATCAGTAGACATAAGATTGTCCTTAAAAAGTTAAAATTAAAAGTTGAAATCGGATAGGAAAAGGTTCTAGTTGCCGAATTAAGGCAATGTCGATAACTAGAACCCTTGATCTATCAAATCTTGCTAAGTAACTGTGTCGAAGTTTCGAACTAGCTATGGTTTCGCACTAGCTATGGTTTCGAACTAACTATGCTGAAACTTCTACAGCACCTTTAGTAACGCGAGCTTTATACGCTTTTACACTGAAGCTCTCGTCTTCCATGCACACACCTGTTGCTAGGTTAAAGCGTTGCTTCTTAAGTGGGCTTGCCACCCAAAGCTCACCTTTGTGCTCAACCGTTAAACCGCGAGATAAAACGTTTGATTGAAAAAACGGGTCAGTGTTACTAATAGCGAACACTTCTTCGGCTTTAGTTGGGCGGAAAATAGCAACTTGCTCACCACCAACCAACGCACAAACACCGGTACCTGGAATAATGTCTTCGATCTTACAAACTTTGGTAAATGCCATGATGTCGTCTCCCAATTAAACCAGTTCAACGTGAAGGATATCGCCCTTCGCTTCTGGGTGTTTTTCTGTGAATGTTGCTGGGCGGTGTTGTTCTCGGCCATCGTCAACAAACACAACGTTTTCATCACGGTCGTCAGCATTGATGAAGTGTGAGAAGCGCTTAAGTTGAGCTTCGTCGTTGATAGTGTCAGTCCACTCACAAGCAAAGTTACCCACAAGGCCAGCTACGTCCGCTTCAAGTTGGTCATTGATGCCAAGCTTGTTGTCGACAATCACTTCACGTAGGTAGTCAACACCACCCTCTAGGTTGTCCATCCATACCGAAGTACGTTGTAGTGGCGCAGCCGTGCGGATGTAGAACATCATGAAACGGTCGATGTATTTGATCAGCGTTTCTTGGTCTAGGTCGCTTGCAAGTAAGTCTGCGTGACGAGGCTTCATACCACCGTTACCACATACGTACATGTTCCAACCTGCGTCAGTCGCGATAATACCTAAGTCTTTACCTTGAGCTTCAGCACACTCACGAGTACAGCCAGACACACCAAACTTCATCTTATGAGGAGTACGGATGCCTTTGTAACGGTTCTCGATCATCACACCTAGGCCAACTGAATCTTGAACGCCGTAACGACACCAAGTTGAACCGACACATGTCTTAGCCATACGTAGCGCCTTCGCGTACGCTTGACCTGTTTCGTAGCCCGCAGCAACTAACTTCTTCCAGATTGCTGGTAAGTCATCTTTTTGAGCACCGAATAGACCGATACGCTGTGCACCTGTGATCTTGGTGTACAGGTTGTATTCAGCCGCTACATCAGCAAGAACGCTTAGTGCTTGAGGCGTTACTTCACCACCTGCCATACGAGGGATAACAGAGTAAGTACCGTCTTTTTGGATGTTACCTAGGAAGTTATCGTTGGTATCATGCAGTTTCACTAGCTCAGGCTTAAGGATGTGCTCACCCCAGCAAGAAGCAAGAATAGAACCCGCTAGAGGCTTACATACTTCACAGCCGTAGCCTTTACCGTATTTCTCTAGTAACTCATCGAATGTTTTGATTTCTTCGATACGAATCAAGTGGAAAAGCTCTTGGCGAGAGTAAGCAAAGTGCTCACATACGTCGTTCTTCACTTCAACACCGGCTTTAGCAAGTTCAGCGTTCAGTACTGAAGTCACAAGTGGAATACAACCACCACAGCCAGTACCAGCACCAGTTACTGCTTTGATATCACCAATTGTATGGTGACCTTCAGCAACGGCTTGTGCAATCTTGCCTTTAGTTACATCGAAACAAGAACAGATAACGGCAGTTTCTGGTAAAGAATCCGCGCCAAGTGTTGGCTTTTCAGCACCCGCGTGAGCAGGAAGAATCAATGCATCTGGATGCTCTGGCAGGTCGATTTCATTCAGCATTAGCTGAAGAAGATCACCATAGTCAGACGTATCACCGACCATTACCGCACCAAGCAGCTTCTTGTTGTCTTCAGAAACGATTAGTCGCTTGTAAATTTCTTGTTCTTCGTTTTGGTAAACGTAGCTCTTACAACCTGGAGTGCGGCCGTTAGCATCACCGATAGAACCTACTTTCACGCCAAGAAGCTTAAGCTTCGCAGACATGTCTGCACCTTCAAATGTGCTTTCGTTACCAACAACGTGGTCAACCGCAACGGTCGCCATTTTGTAACCAGGAGCCACTAGACCGTAGAACGTTTGGTTCCAAGATGCACACTCACCGATAGCGTAGATATCTTTGTCTGTCGTTTGACAGTGATCGTTAATCTCGATACCACCGCGAGGCGCAATACCTAGGCCCATTTGACGAGCAAGTTTGTCTTGTGGGCGAATACCAGCAGAGAATACGATGAAATCAGTTTCTAGCTCTGTACCGTCTGCAAAACGCATTACGTTACGAGCTTCAGTGCCTTCAGGAGCAATTTCAAGCGTGTTCTTACTTGTATGAACGTTTACGCCCATACGTTCGATTTTTTGACGAAGTTGATTACCACCAGCAAGATCAAGCTGCTCTGCCATAAGCTTGGGAGCAAACTCTACAACGTGAGTCGTCACACCTAATGCCTTTAGTGCACCAGCCGCTTCAAGACCAAGTAGACCACCACCAACAACAACACCAGACTTTGAGTTCTTTGCCGTCGCTTCGATAGCTTTTAAGTCTTCGATAGTACGGTAAACAAAACAGTCTTTACCTTCGTGGCCTTTAATTGGCGGTACAAACGGGAAAGAACCAGTCGCAAGAACAAGTTTGTCGTATTGAATTTCACGACCAGTGCTTGAGTAAACTGTTTTCTTTTCACGGTTAACGTTGATAGCACGTTCACCGATCAGCATGTTGATGCCGTGTTTCTCGTAGAAGCCTTCTTTTACCAAAGAAAGTTCATCTGCAGTATGGTGTGAAAAGTAAGAAGAAAGGTGCACACGGTCATACGCAACACGTGGTTCTTCACAGAACACCGTGATGTCCATGTTTGCAACATCTGTCTTCTCGACTAAATCTTCGATATAGCGATGACCGACCATCCCGTTACCGATTACGACTAGCTTCATCTTGCTCATAAGAATTCCTGAAGGTTATATATTTCTTAACTGAGCGAATAATGAATTATGAAAGAAAATGAAAATATGATGTAAATCAATTACGAAAACAAACTACCCTAAAGGGGTAGAACAAAAGAGGTAGATATGCTTAATTAACAAGCAAAGCAAACGAATAACCATAGTTTACATAGGGTTTAGCGGGGTTTTATATACACTTCAGTGCATTAAGAGGAATGTTGTAAAGTTTCACAATAGGTTACCAACAACGTAAGTAAATGACAATCATTTTCATTTAGGTTCTTATAAATATATATAGAAGCCTATAAATACATGTAGAACACCGTTTGCGTGAAAAACTATGTGTAATTGTGAAAACCACTCCTACCTATTCGGAATGTAAACAAAGCTGTTCGCCCTTTAATGTCGTGATGAATTCAGTTTATAGCTTGGGTCATCGGTTTGTTTGCTTGATCTAACACAAGAACCCTTTTGATTCACATGTGTGATGTAAAAATCAACTTCCAACCAAACCCTGAATAAATTAGCATTGTTGAAAATAATTCTTATTTAATAGAGTGAATACGATGCGCCTAATTTTACTAATCCTATCTATTATTGCAGCCCCTGCGTTTGCTGAAACAAAGGTCATCAAACAAGTGATGGACATGAATTCTGAAAACATCGACAAGATGTATCAATTCATTCCTGATTACGTAGAAATCGAACCTGGTGACAAGGTGCTTTTTAAAGGAACCGTTGGCTCTCATACTGCTCATAGCATTCAAGGGATGCTTCCTGACGGAGCTAAACCTCTTATGATATCCGGGTCAAACGCTCAGGAAGTCACTTTTGATAAGCCCGGAGTGTACGGAATCAAATGTAAAGTGCACCACAGACACGGAATGGTGGCGCTCGTGGTTGTTGGTGATCCAAGTGTTAACTTAGAAGAAGCTCGCACCGCGGCCAAAAAACGTGTGAGTCGCAGAGCTCAGAAAAAGATGCAAGGCTTGCTCGATCAAGCAGAGCAAAAAATTAAATAACCTTTGTCCCTGTCTTGAAGCATCAACTCTCTGTTGATGTGTGATAGGAATGCCAGCCTGAAGACAGGCTAAGGGGTCAGTAACAAGAAACAGCGCCGAATTGGCGCTGTTTCTTGTTACTTATCTAACTTATCTAACTTATCTAACTTAGACATTGTCAAATATTCCGCACTAAACGTAAAAACAGATCAAACTAGCCAACCCGTTCTAAATGACACTCCGACAACCACAAACAAAATTGAAATAATGGTCACCGGCACAATGTGCAGCGCCATATCAACCAAGTTGTCCTTCGATAGTTTTGGAATCACACGAAAGCGTGCGTCTAGGGCTAGCAATACCGTCAGAGACAGCAACGTCAATTTAGCGGCAATGCCATGAGCCAATGGAATCGACATATCAAACCATAAGCTAACGTCCGGCAACATGTGATAAGCGAGCATCAACCCGGTCACCACTTGAACTACCAAAGCAGGCATTCCCACCTTTTCGTACCCTTGCTCGAATTCCAATAACATTTCTGGAGAACGGTGTTTCAAGACTTTAGGAAGGATAACGACGCTGAGAATAATGTGCCCTCCCGTCCAAATGGTGGCAGCCAAGACATGCAAAACCAATAATACGCCAAACATAAACTTCCCTTACACAATGTTACGTGGTGCAAAGGAGAACCCTTCAAACTCACGCTTATATTTTGATTCGCCAATTTTCTTTATTTTGGCGACGCCCATTTTGTAGTTGTAGTTACCACTGATTTGGTCAACTACCCTTGTAGTTAAAGCATTCGCTGGGTTCTTCATGTCCATCATATTGCAATACAACACACCTTTTTTCGTGGCTGAGGTGACAATCACAACGGCTTTAATCTCCGCGTAATCCAGTTGAATGTGACCATTTTTCATTAGGTTACTAAACTGAAAATCGTCCGACTCGATACCCAGAATCGTATCTTTAAAATTGGCCACCCGCTCCGAGTACACAAGCACTTCATCTCCGGCTTCTATGCCCCGCTTTTCCGCATCTTCTGGGTGAACTTCAATCCAGTTTTCAGGCCAGCGATGAGTGATGTAAGGCCTGCGCTCGATATCATCAAACCCTGACTGCCAAATTTCGTTAATACGACCATTCGAGAACCACAACTCGTCCTTTTGGGGAGTAAGCCAAGCATGGAAATCACTAAACAGATCCCAAGGATGTTTTTGAAGATTGACCTTCCCCGTCTGACTATTAAATTGAGTAAGTTGTTTGCGCATAATATTGGCGCCTTGAGGGCCATCTTGCAGCCCTTTGTCGACCAAATCATCCCAACTCATTTCAGTGTCATGCAAGCGCTTAGTGCCAATCAGCTTCTTGGTGTCATAGTTATAAAAAACAGGCCCTTGGATCCCTTCGGTACCAAATTCAGCGAGCTTTTGATGAAGAGTTTTCCCTTCAGCATGTGCTGCAACTTTAATCATATTAAAATCTTTACGGCTACCACGGCTAAATCGTGATGACTCTTCAGCTACGTCATTTGAGTTTTGCCAATCAAACCCGTCGTACCCCATTCGCGAAGCCATTTGAGCAACAATCCACCAGTCTGGCTTAGCCTGACCCGGCGCATCAGCGAACTTTTGGTAAAGGCGTAGACGACGCTCACCATTAGCGCGCATGAAATCCTCTTCCCCCCAAGTCGCGGCCGGAAAGATGATATCAGCGAATTGTTTACCAATAGGATCACGTAAATAAATATCTTGATTGATGACGACCATTCCACCGGAATCTGCACGCTTTTTGAGTGTATCTATAATGTGCTGCTTATCACGTCGCATCGCTTGGTGAGGGTTACGTGTTGTTAAGTCGGTGAATTTCTCTTTCAACCCATAACTACCACACATAGCTTGAATCCATGTTGTACCAATGACATGGGCCATACGGGTATGCCCGGAATAGAGATATCTATCGGTGTCTATTGAGCGCCTGCGCCTACCTGCGACTTTTTCAGGTGACTTATTCCTTGGTAGTTTCCCACCCGCTAGCCCACCTCGTTGATGCCCACCAAATCGCCCAATCACACGCCCTTCTCGGCCACCAGTACCGATTATCGTTGCAAGGGAGGCGATGGCGTTGGTATTTCCGGTATTATTCGACCAATAAAAGCCCTTCTCGATACCAATTGAGGCTTTAACTCGTTGACCGTTGACTGGCATTGCCAACATCTCAGCAGCTTTATGGATCTTCTCAACATCGATACCCGCTATCGATGCGGCATACTCAGGTGCGTACTCTTTCTGATCCAAATTCCATTGCTTATAATCATCAAAGCCATTCGTTTGGAATTTGCCCCAAGTGGTTCTCCACTGCCATGGCGTATTACGAGTACCCTGACCAAAACCTGAGCTCGATTCCCATTTATTATTGACCCAATTTTCAATCCACTCATTGTCTTGCCAGCCTTGCTCTAAGATCACTCGAGCAATTGCACCAATCACAAGATTATCGCTACCGGGATTAATATCGAGGTGCAATCCACCTTGAGCTTTAAGCCACGCTATTCCAGCGGTTTCACGAGGGTTCAAAATCACGGTTTTCATCCCACGATGAACCGCAGGCATAATAAACTGTGTAAAGATGATGGTTTTTGTCTCATACGGGTCCGTCCCGCAGATCATTAAGGTGTCTGCCGCGCCCCAATCATCATAACTCGGAGCGAAATTATCAAAACCCGCATCTCGAAATCCTGGGGTTGCGGTGACATCTGACGGCGTATCATGAAACGAAAAATTCGCGGTATTGACATGACGCAATGCATACTTTGTTATCGCATAGGTGTTTTCAATATACTGATAGGAATAGGTTTTTACGCAGTAACTGTTCGAACCGTGCGTATCAATCACATGACGGCCGACTTGGGCTGCTATATCCAACGCAAAATCCCATTCTACCGGTTGTAACTGACCGTTAATTCGAACAAGTGGTTGCTTCAATCGATCTTTGGTTGGTGTTTCTGGGTTATAAAGCTTTCTTGCGAGCAGTCCACCACGAACCGAAGAATCACCGCCTTTATTGACGACCTGTATGTCTTTGTCTGCCACTACAACCACATGGTGTGGTTTGCCATTATGCGAAACAATATTATGTTGCTGTGGCGAAACCCAAGCTTGCAGAGCATGAACCGGGAAATCGACACCAAAGGCGTTTTCACTAGCAGCCGCGCCGCCTGAAGGGCTATTTACGGGCCAACGATAAACCTTATAACCACACGCAACAATACAATAGTCACACGCTGTTGTGATGACTTCCGCACTAGCAGGTGGCAGTAATGTACTAGTCGGTTGCAGATACTGGCTGTTTAAAGCAGGTTGATCGTTTAAAGCCAATTTATCGTTAAAAGAAAGTTGAGTCATCTAGCTAATCTCCACATCGATCAGGTTTTCCATTCGACCAAAGATCAACCCCATAACCCCGACCGCATAGATATCATCACCTTCTAGCTCCAGCAGTACTTGAGGTAAGCTCTCAAAGGCTTGACCAGAAACCATAATGCCATGACGTCGTAAATCAAATGTAGACAGGTGGAATGGACACTGCCCGACAATGCGATGCTCCCCTGTTGCTTTATAAGCACCGGTTAAAGGCCCACCTTGATGAGTACACGTCATCGAGTACGCCACAATATCTCGCTGTAACCCTATCCCACCGCCACATTCGATGTCGGATTTAACCAGCATCGCAATCGAGTTTTTTCCTTCATCTGGATATTGAAAGTGAACCGGAATGTGGTTACTGAGTTGACTTAACTTTGCGATTTTCTTACGCGGGTAACCAACAATACGACCTTCAACCTGAGTTTCAGAATCCGTTCCTGCAAATAAGGTAAGAGGAACCATAGATACGGCAGTCGCCGCGCCGGAATAGAGTAAAAAATCACGTCGTGACATCATGCATTTGTTGTGTCGTTTACTCGAATTTTGCTCTGAGTTGGCGATCATTTTTCTGCTCCAGCAAGTTCTTCTTTAGTAAATAACGGTTGGTATTCTGGAATGGTCGGCTCTTCAATAAAAATCTGTTCACCTGAAAATGCTTCGATAAAGCTCAGTAAGTTCTTTTTATCTTGCTCCGTTAAACCGAGAGGTTGGATTAAAGCAGATTTTGTCTGAGGGTAACCAGTAGTACGTCCGTCATCCGCCACACCACCTCGGTCGTAGAAATCAATCACCGCTTCTAAAGTTGGAATAGTGCCATTGTGCATGTAGGGCGCAGTGTATTTTGTATAACGTAGGCTTGGCGTGCGAAACTTACCTAACATCTCTTTACGTTTTGCACGAAAGTAAGCACCGGGATCAGCCTTTGTAGTGCGGTACATCTCTTCGGTGACACCTTTAGAATAAAGCTCAAATCGAAACGTTATCTGTGCCAGTCCATCATCATTCCACCAAGGGCTTGGCGGCACGCCAATGTTGTAGAATTTCTGGTCAGAAGCCAAAGCCCCGTTGTGACAAGCTATGCAATTCGCTTTGCCCTCAAACAGTGCTTTACCCTTCAATTGGAACTCAGACAAAGCGGTTTTGTCACCGAGTAAATAGTTGTCTATTGGTGTGTCACGTTGAATCATCGTACGTTCAAACGCGGCTATAGCACGCCAAGCGTTGTGTATTTTCGGAGTATCATCACCAAACACTCGCTTAAAACGTTCAACATACTCAGGTACTAATGCTAAACGTGCTTCCATGATGTCATCTTCACCATTACCCGCGACCGCGCCCTTCGCAGCATCTTTGGCTTGCGCTTCCAATGACATAGCGCTGCCCGCCCAGAAGAATTTGTCATAATAAGCCGCATTAATAATCGTTTGGCTATTACGCCAATGTACCGTACCCGGATATCCCATGGATAAGTCATCAGGAAAACCCCAGCCCTGAGATTGGATATGGCAACCAGCACATGGGCTAGTCGTATCGCCACTTAGCCGACCGTCATAAAATAAGATCTTTCCTAACTCAATTTTTGCAGGCGTTTGTTTATTATCCGCAGGCACAGGCACCTCCCCTAGAGGCTCAAGCTGTACCTTTGCATTAACAACATTGGGAAGCCCCATTATCCCAATAAGAGTAAAGAGTGCTGCCTTTAATACAGAGCGCTTAGTTACGAGCATTTGACCAATCCTCCGTGTATTCGTAGCCGAAGTCATAGTCTAACCATTCGTATTCTTCGCCTATAAGGGCGTCTCCAGATAACGATTCCAAAAAAGCCACCAGCGCTTTTTTTTCATAGTCCGTTAGGGAAAGCGTGGTCAGTCGAGAGTCTTTGTTTGAGTCTTCGCCACCACCTTGATTATAAAACTCAACCACATCTTCAAGCGTGGCAAGCATGCCATTGTGCATATACGGCGCAGTTTGAGTGAGCTCTCGCAGCGTTGGCGTTATGAACTTACCGCGATCGCTACCATCCGCTTTATGAGTTTGAACATGCGCACCAACATCGCGCTTTAACGTTAAGTAATCTTGCACACCCATAAACATGTTGTAGGCAAGAAAAGATTGATGTCGCATGGGGTCTAAAAATATCTCATGATTTTCTGGCACTCCGGTATTGTGTGCCTTTCCGTCCGAAAACAGCGCGCCACTATGGCATTGGCTGCACCCCGCTTTGCCTGTGAACAGTTTTTCTCCCTGGCTCGCTAAGTCGCTAAGCTCACCCTTGTCAAAAGGGACGTTTTTCGAAGTCAATGTTTTTAGGTATTCAGGCAGAGCTTTGCGTACTCCGCCATTTGACGGTTCTCCAAGATTGGCCGCTTTAAACATCTCGACGTATATTGGATCTTGTTTGAGGCGTTCCTGCATCAAACGCATGTCCATATTCATCAGCCAGTCTTCAGTGATATTCTCCCGCACCACATCGTTTAGGTTGGTGCCAATACGACCATCGTGAAACCACACCTCTTTATAGGCTGTATTAATAAGTGTTGGAGCATTGCGAAATCCATCACTCCCCGTATAGGAAGGGCTCAACGGTTCAGGGTAAGAAAAACCATTAGATGGAATGTGGCAACTGGAGCACGATATCGAGTCGTCCCCGGACAAGCGCGTATCAAAAAACAGTCGTTTACCGAGTTCTGCCTTCGCCGTATTTATACTCATAGGGGGCAGAGCGGCGTATAGAGTTGCAGAGAAAAGGGCACACACTCCTACCAAGCTTTTTAGTGCGATGCTCATCGACATTCCTTCGGGGTTACCATCATCTACCCCTATTATTAACACATGAAACATTAAAGATATGATTAGGATCATACAATTAGAAATGATAAGAGTTATTATTCAAACTTGTTAATTCAGTGGTGCTTGAATAAATGTCTCTAGATAAATTACTTCACAAAGTTAAACACATCTATTTGACTGGAAACCTATCCGAACAGGTATTGGCAGCACAAATATTAAGCCGTTTTCAAAACACTAAATATCTGATTATAGAAAGGTTAGAGTCCCAGAATCCTGACCTTGTTCTCACTAGTCTTGAATGCCTCGCTTTAGATAATGCAGTGCCTATTGAGCCCATCCTCAACTGCTATCAATACTGGGACGACAGCGAAATTAAATTGGCATCGTTAATGGCTATTGAGAACAACCAACACTCTCTACTCGCTGTTCCTGTATTATTAGAAGCAGTATGCGACGAAAATGACTACTGGGATGGAGGTTGGAATGACGGAGATGACATCAGCTTGATAGCTGCGCGGATTTTAGACAATCACAAACACGAATTAGATCATGAACAGTCTCTGCGTATACTACACCGACTTCAGAATGACCCCGAGCCAGACCTAAAAGGCAAACTCATTGCTTTACTTTCGCGCCACTCCCCGACTCTGCTAAATGAAAACAACGTACTCAAAAGCACCGCTGATACTCGGATGTTTTTGAGAAACACTCAAGACAAAGTCGTATTATACAAAGCCACACAACACCCTGATATTAGCTGCCAAAAAGTGGCATTTCAGCGTCTATCTGAAATGGATTGTCGTGAATATCTGCAGGTGTTTTTAAACGGCCTGTCTCATTCAGATCCATCAATAAGAAAAAGTTCCGTACATCAATTAGCGAAATGGAATTACCTAGTAGATATAAAGCACCTTAATTTTGAATTGCTCCTATCTGGTATGCCGCTCAACTCACTCACAGGGCTACTGAGTAACAAAGATAAACTGCATGTCATTGACCAACTTCAAAATAAACCGAATGTAGCCAATGTAGCCACGTCGGTTATTCTGCTGATTTGCAGTTTGGAGAGTCAGCACAAACAGCTGCAACTTAACCACTTTATACCCATTTTCTATCAAGTGTTTTCAAAGTTGGAAGAGTCAGAACAACTCGACAGCCTAAACAGCTTATTAACTGAAACTTTCGAACAACTTAGCGTCGCCTTTATTCGTCAACAACTTCAGCAGGAAGCTTGCAGTAACTCTATCAAGCGACTGTTAATTGAACACCTTTCGAAAAACCCAAAAACTAGCCACCAAAGCTATTTAAAAGAACTCACTTTAGGGACATCAGGTATCATAGTTGCGGCTTCTTCAGTAAAAAGTAGAACAGCAACGAACATTGCCCCTATAAATGAAATGATTAGCGCGGAAATCATTGACGCTAATGCTCAACCAGCACTTATTACATCAACACTTGATGCATTAAAACAAGCTCACTCACCAGCTATCTCTACGGTCGCATCTACTTCTACTTCAGTAAAGAAGCGTTCTAACAGATCTGCAAAGATAGAGGCTCTAGAAAATCAAGCGATCGCTCTAGAGTTTTGCTCAAACAAAACATGGCTGCGCAGCCTTTGCTCTGACGACAAAATAAGTTATCTAACCAAAGCGGCGTTTTACGCCTTGATTCATGCCTTATGTAGACACAGCATAAGCTTTTCCGATGTACAAACATCACGCTTTAATCTACTCGTGTTAGAACTCTTGCTAGATGAGCAATCCGAAAATATCGGCGACATCCTCGTCTGGCTTGGCGATGATTGGATACAACAGAACCGTTTGTCACTGATGTCATCACCCTGCTTATCTTTAAGAGTCGGCTTAATAAAACACATCAATGACGAGCAACAATTATTAGAATTAATCAAACATTCGTATATCGGCATTCAGCACGCAGCGCTCAATCAACTTGCGCTTAGTGGTGTGTGTCCCCATAAGAAACTGATCGGGTTGCTTTTGGAAGAGCCGTTACTTTATCCACAGTTGGCAAACTTTGAAGCACATACGGTTTATGAAATACTTGAAAGTGAATTCGATCGCCGATCCTCAACGACTCTTCAAGCCACTCTCACGTATCTTGAAACGACAAGTAATCACCCCTAACAAAGAACTCAAATCTGGTAGCAAAATCATGTCCATTGATTTGAGGCTTTCATTTTTACTTCACTCGCAGCCGGTAAAGTTAGTAGCAACGAATTAAGCCTCGCTTTGTAAGGTATTGTATGGGTTTGTCTAACAGCAACTTCTGTCACTAAACAACGCACTTCAGTTCCGTATATTGATACTTCGTATGAATAATAAGGTGTGTCATGAAAACTCTATCTTTAGCTACCTTAGCGACAGCTATCTTTCTCATTGGATGCGGTTCAAATCAAAGTAAATCGCTATTCAATCAGGCAAACGCAGCACCGTCAGTTGTACATGGGGTCACGATTGAAGCCGTTCCCTCTCAATTCGCTGAATACTCTCAAGCAGGCTACAACCGATATGTCGCGGTCAATGCCCCGAATGGCAAATCTATCCATATTTTGATTATGGATCGCCTGACCGATTATCAAATAGTCAAAGCCGTCAATGTTCTCAACCACTATCTAACTCCTGTTGATGGCACTAAGTATGGGAGCACTGACTCAAAACGCGAGATTGCAAACGCGATGGCCAACAATGGCGCAATACTAAAGCTAATGAATTATTACGATGAGCCACGATACAACGATGACTTGCCCGGGCAGCCCTTGTTCGAAGAAGAGATTCAGGTTGAAGGCGGTGAATGGTATGTCCAACAAGATTATGAAGAGCATCGTGACGCCTCTTATGAGGAAATACTGCATTTAGTCCATGACTATGGCATCGGGGTTTTTAACGCGCCTGAAGATGCAGTAACCGCATTACCTGAATTTCAAAAAGAATTTAATGCGATACAGAGACAAGCATTACACCATGCTTACACACCACCCCGTGATATTTTAGAAGAGTGGCAAGAAGAAGTCAGCGTTGATCAAGAGTACTTTGCCGCTGTAATTGATAGCTACTACGGGCTTTGGGGAGCATACAACGGCAAAGGTATGTGGGGGTTATACCAAGTTAAAACCCGCGACGATTTCTCAAAAGAAGACCCCGATGCACAAGCGATAGTAGAACAGATTTTCTCTCCAACATTGACTTACGATGCATACCTTGCCGATACATTCACCGGAACATTTAAAATGAGGTATGACCCAGCGACGTCCTATACTCATCACACTCAATACCTTACTAAACTAACGCTATCAGGTAACAATGATGCGAATATTGAGATCAACAAACATGACAACCGCGTAACCGGAAACGCGGGGGTGAATACAGTGATCGCCCATGGCCCTAAAAGTGAATACCATATTCATGATCTGGGGGATGGTAAATTTCAGCTTAATGATACCGTTGTTTCGCGTGACGGCTTGAACGTGCTATCCAGTATCGAAAAAGTACAGTTCACTGATCAGCTTTTGTCTTTTAGGTAATATTGACCAGTTTACAATTTAGTCAAAACGAACCAACAGTGACATTACACAATATTGTAGAGTTTGATGTAAACGGAGTGCCTCCTAGCTCAATTGACCGCTACAAGTCATTCGGGAAAATTAAGTGACAGGAAGCACTATCAAAATAGGTGGTTTAGGGAAAACTTGTATGTGTATGTTGCCAGCTCAACTTTCGATTAACTTAATTCCTTTTTCTTTACAGTACACGGGTTACCCGCAGCCATACAATTAGCCGGTATATCCTTTGTGACAACACTACCTGCCCCTATAACTGCTCCATCGCCAATATTAACGCCAGGTAAAACAATACACCCATAACCTATCCAAACATCATTGCCTATTGTTATGGGCTCAGCTGTTAGACGATCAAGCTCATCTGGATGACCTCTATTAGTAAGAGCATGACCACTACAATCCATAACCACTGTATTTGGACCAAACATAACATTGTTTCCTATAGATACTTTTTCATAAGCACAAATAGTAGTTCCTTGAAGCACACAACCTTGCCCGATCACTATTTTTCCAAAAGGCCTGTCGTTAACTGAAACGCTGGTCAGCTTTGTGATGCCGGAAGGGAAAGCAGGAAGGTTAGACGACTCGATGTAACAACCAGAATCGATAGTAATAGCCTCATCCCCTTCTGGAAAATTTTCGAAGCCTTTAACTCCTACTTTAGTCAAGGTAACAGCCGGGCATCCAGAGAACGTAACCCAATCGTCTCCACCAAAAAATTGGTTGTATTGCTCCATCAATGCAGCACCAGATAATTCAGAATGATTATCTGGGCAGAGTATTCTTTCAGATTTATACATCTTGAGCTTCCTGCTTAAAATTATTGGGAATTTCCTGAACCAAACCTCCCTCCATAAGTAATACTCTGTCAGCCGAAGCAATGGTTTCTGGGCGGTGAGCAATCATCAATATAGGAGTATTGATTTCCTTAAACATCTGGCAGACAAACGACTCCGTATAGATATCTAAGCTACTTGTCGCTTCGTCCAATACGAGAAACTTGGGTTTTTTATACAAAGCTCGCGCGATGAGAATCCTTTGTTTTTGACCTCCTGAGAGACTAGAGCCCATCTCACCAACCAACGTGTGGTACCCCATATTTAGGCTTTCGATATCATCGTGAACACCCGCCCTACGAGCACACTCCACAAGCCAGTCTTCATCTAAATCGCCAGCGAAGAATGTAATATTCTCGATAATCGAACCACTAAACAACTGGTCTTCTTGCAACACCGCGCCAACCTGAGCTCTAAGAGACTTGGAGGCAGGCGATTTATTACCGAAATAATTAATGCTACCTGATGTGACTGAATAAATACCCAATAGCAGTTTAGAAATGGTTGACTTACCACAACCAGACGGCCCAACTAACGCTACAATCTCATTACTTTTTACACTAAAACTTGCACCGTTAAGAATAGGAGGTTGGTCTTTTCCATAAGAGAAGTATACCTCGTCAAACTCGATAACATTATCGCCCTGATTATTTATTGCAACGGGTAGCCCTATGACATCAGGCTCGTTATCCGTTTCTTTTTCGGTTAAGACAATATCTGCTAAACGCTCGTTGTACACAGATAGCATCTTAAACTCGAAATACTTATCGATTAGTGAACTAATGCTGGCAGAAAAACGCCCTTGATACAAAAGAAACGCCATCAACATACCGATAGTAAATAGTCCATCCAAAACCAAATTTGCACCAAACCAGAGAACAGTCGCAGACACAATGCTAACAATGGTCACATTAATTGTGTTATAGATCATCCCGAGCTTTTGCTCATGTAGCTGCGCATTTCTTCTATTAATATTGAGGTTTCGCCAAGACGACTCCCTCCAAGGTAACGCCCCATTGACTCGCAAACTTAATACACCGCGAACTGTCTCTATGAAATAACTGTCTTCTTGAGTGCTGGCTTCCCAGGTATTTTCTTCGGCGCGTTTAAACGCGCCAAACCACGCAAACCGAAGAGCGATGTAACCTAACGCAGCAGCGATGGCAATGAATGAGAGTTCAGGGCTGTAAACCAACATAACCGACAGAGTGCCAACAACTAATACTAAGTCGAGTAGAGCTTGAATTGCACTGGTTGTTAACGTCTGCTGAATGACATCCACAGCGGAAAATTTAGCACTAATACTCCCTATATCCCTTTTTTCAAACCAATCTATCGGTAACCGGAACAAGTGATGGAAAACGTTCGCAGCCCACTGCATATTAAAGTTCACTGACAGCTTGATTGTCGCCCATTGCTGGGCAAGACCAATTAGAGTTTGCGTCGCAGTTACTATCAGAATGGCTCCAATGACGAGTACAAGAAGGTTTTTGTCATATCCAACCAATACTTCATCAATCACGATTTGGTTGAAAATGGGCAAGGTAAGCGCTAATAGCTCTAGTACCAATGCGAAAACAAAAATCCGTCCTAACGCCTCTTTTAAGCCAACGGTTTTACCAATGAGAGTCGATAACCGAACGGCTTTACTTCCCACTTTTTCTTCGAAGTCATGAGTTGGTGTTAGCTCTAGAGCTATGCCTGTGAAATGTTGGTTTACCTCATCATAACTTAGTGTCAACGATCCACTTGCAGGATCATGAATGTCAATCTTCTTCCCACGCACTCTCTTTAACACAACAAAGTGATTTAGATTCCAGTGTAAAATACAGGGTGTGGCTAATTGCTCCAATTCCTGTAGTTCTAAGCGAACCGCCCGCCCCGAAAGCTTGAGAAGTGCACCACACTCAATAAGCCGAGCAAGCGACATCCCATGCTGAGTAATACCGCATTTTGCCCTTAGTGAGCGTAGGTCGGCTTTATAACCATGCCAATCGGCAACCATAGCTAAACAAGCGATACCACATTCCGCCTTTTCTGTCTGTCGGATCAAAGAGAGTTTCTTCCCCCACCCCCAATCTATAAGCCCTTCTGTATGCATGGTTATATTCGCCCTTTAATCGTGTACAAAGGCTCTAACAGCCACTCGTAGACCTTGCGTGTATCAAGTTCAATGTCTGCGGTTAATGTCATTCCTGGAACAAACGTTTGCTCGTCCCCATAAACAGTAATGGTTGGCTTCTCTAATGTGACTCTCACTTGATACAACCCAACACCACCATACGTACGAGAAATCTGACTTTGGATCAGCGGGCTATTTGGTAACATATCCGCGGAGACTGCAGATTTTGATATGGAGTCGACAACACCTTGCTGAACACCAAACTTTTCATAGGGAAACGCATCAAACCGTAAACGAACATTCTGACCTTCTTTAATAAAACCTATACTGCGACTGGGCGCATAAAGCTCAACAACGACAGGCTCTTCACCCTCAGGAATAACAACGAGTAGAGGTTGACCTTTATTAACTGAGTGACCTTCCTTGACGAAAATTGACGCAACCACACCGTTAATCGGTGATACAACCTGAGTATCTGTTTGATAAAAGTATTCGATTTTACTTTGAGCGATTTGTTGAAGCTGGCGGTCTATTTCCTGGAGGGTAATGTCAAGTTCTAACTGTAACGTATCTTTCGTATCTTCCAACTTGGCCTTTTCTCTGACCAATCTCTGTAAACTAAGGTGCTGTGTTTGTACCTTAGCTTCTAGTGTTATTAACTCGAGTCTTTGTCTTTGAAGTTCAATAGAAGAAATGAACTGCTTGTTGACCAATACTTGTTGTTTATCAACCAAACTTTGAGCAAGGCTTAGCTCTTGTTCAGATAAATCAACGACAACTTCCAGTATGCCGGCCTCTTCTGACAAACGAACTAAGTCATCATCAATGACTTTTAGTTGATGCCGAGATTTCTCTATTTCTTTATCTCGACGTTCGTTTAGCAAAGTAATTTGACTTTCAATGGTAGCAACAATGCGTTTTTTCACGCCCTGCCCAAACTCATCATAACGCTCTGTTTTTATCTCATATAGAGGTTCTCCAGAGAACACTGTCTGGCCTTCAGTGACAAATACACTTTCAGCATACCCTTCATCATTAGCCTGTACCTTCACAATACCGCCAGTCGGACTTACCACTCCGTTCAGTGTATCTCTGCGTGTATATTCGGCAAAAACAACGAAAAAAATAATAGTCATCAGAACAAATATTGATGCAGCTAAAAACATATGCTGATTCAACGAAGCGTCAATTAAAATTGAGCCTTGATTGTCTGATTTCTGCGCCTCAAAATACTCTGGTCTATATAAATGCTTAGCTCTTGTTACCACGGGTAATCCTTTCCCTTAACAAACGATGCTAAAGCTGTATAACAGCAATTTCTTGTTGCTTGTTTGAAATCAACTTTGTATTCACTTTTTTCGCCGACAAATCGACACCGCATTGACAAATTTTAGTTCTACACTTGGTTGGATTGGTAGGAAGCTCAACATTTTCATCATAAATAGAGCCAATGGGGCCATCTTGCATACACCAAGAACGATAAATATCACCACTAAACGTAACGACTAAGCTATCAATACCTGCATAACAATCCCAACCAACAAAATTAGTTTGATCATTGGCAATTAAATCAAAAGTGGATAGATTCTCGGTTTTGCCATCTGCATAGTTTACTTCTAACTCAGCCATTGCTGGAGGAAGCTTTTTGATCTCTGGTCGCCCTCTGAAGTCTTTCATTATTTGCTCTTGTTTGGTCGTATATGGGTACTTATTAGTAATCCCACCATGTCCAAAGCCTTCAAAAAGTGGCTGCAAAGCTATAGAGCAACGAACTTCTTGTTTTAGCCGGTTTGCAAACTCTAAACAGTCATCAAACCGCTCAGGAATCATCATTATATTGACGTGAAAGCGAGTGGCTTGAGACGCCTCAAGAACCTTTGATATGTCAATAAAATGAGACTCGCTCTTGATATCTGTTAAATGGTAGCTCAAGCTTACACCATTTAAAAATTTACCGTTTTCACTCCACCACTTCAAAGATTTCGAACCATTTGAAACAATGCTGACTAACCCAGTATTTTTATGGATATATTTGATTAGGTCACTAAAATATCTAAGTATAGTCACTTCACCGCCACCAAATTCAAAATATGGTTTCAGTCCCAACTTTCTGGAATATTTAAATATTTCATCTATAAACTGAACTACAAATTCATACGATGGAGCTTTAATCGAGCCACTATGCAGATCTGAGTGACAGTAGCTACACTTGTAGTTGCAGTTATTCGTCAATGCCCAATTTATTACAAAAAATTTCATTTTACATTCCATATCTCTAATTATCATGTAAATTACCATAACATGTGTAAATTCTTGTTTTAATATAAAGAATGCGAAATTCGGTAATAACAATAGATAATGATTGAACGATCACCCCTAAAATCAACGCTACATAAAATAATGGCATATCAAGTCGAACTACAAAGAACATCAACAAAATAGAAAATACCATTAAGACCAAAGAAATAGATTTGATTTCAGATGAAGAACAAACAATATATCCTTCTTCATTCTGCTTAATTCTAACCCCACCGAATATTGAACCATTAAAAACAATAATTGAGCCATTTAATACTCTGCATTGTTCGTTAGGGAAAAGATGTTTAACATCCATAAATTTCTCCTATATTATACAGCCCTTGATTTAAGGGCTGTAGCTTATTAGTTAGTTGGTATTTCCCGCGCCTACAGTTCCAGCGGCTGCTGCTGTTGCAGCTGTTGCAGCTGCTGCACA
>NZ_AJZM02000353.1 GCF_000272405.2 Vibrio tasmaniensis 1F-187 | reverse complement strand
CTTTTTTTACTACTTCACCATTTTTTAAAGCACTTATAGTTTTGAAAGTTAAGCAACAGGTTACATTCAATCAATGAGAGGTGAAATGATGATTAGAGCATTCGTATTTATTCACAAATTCATCGTCTCAACGTTAATTTTTAGTCTGTCACTTTCATTCTACACCAGTGCTAACACCTTAACGTTAGGAATTAATGGCCAGATCAAAGATCGATGCGAAATAAATTTCTTTTCTGGCAATGTCATGAAGTTTACGGAACACCGTGATGTGCAACTATTGCCTTTTAATATGTATTGTAACCGTCCGTTGGGTATAACGATTAATTCAAAATATGGAGGCTTAAAATATCAACACCAAGGGGTTGATATTATTGAAACTTATAATCTGTCATTACAAATAGACGAGCTTCGTCTTTATGAAAGTAGGCACAGCAGCCAACTTACTTCACCAGTAATGATAAACAGTTCTGGTGTTATTCCTTTCTCTCAACAGGGGAGCCTTAGGGTAGCACTCGAAAATAGCTTGCGTTTCGCGGGTTATTATCAAGACGTTATTGAGATCGAAGTTTACCCTTCGATTCATAGCGTGACCAAGTAAAAGCTCTGCAATGTATCTGCAGAACAACATACGCTCAGCAGTATTCGAGCCAATCATTTAAGATAAAGGAATTTCTAATGAAAAAGCTAACACTCTACGCAGCAACAGTCACAGCTATTTTTGGTGCTCAAGTTCAAGCCGCTCCTGGTGATGTCCAGCTAGTTGGTTTTGTTTCACCTGTATGTGAAGTTACTGGTCTTTCAACACAACTGATGGACTTTGGTAATGTATCTCAAATTCAAAACCTTTCTGTTAGTGGCCTTAACATGAAGTGTAATGACGTCGATGGTGCAACTGTAACACTGACGAGTGCTGAGGGTGGTCTAGAGTCCGATGATAGCGAAGACTACGCTCTTACATACGAAGCAACATTTAACCCTTCTGGCTTAGCTCCTTTCACGCTTAATGCGCCAGGAGGCCCAGGCCTAAATGACGTTTCAATCAGTAACTCTTATGGTGGTTCAGGAGTATTGGCGACTGGTGTTGCCGCGTCCATTGATATTGTGACAACAGAAACCTCCCCATGGGCAGGTGGTTATTCAGATACGTTAACCGTAAATATCACCTCAAATTAGAGGTTGAATAAGTCGGGGGCTATTATTTGGCCTCCGACTTCATCTAAGCCTTTGTTGTATTAAAACTTAACCTCAGTTGTATTACGACTCTAGTTTAATTTGGAGCTCATCGCGATGTATAAATGGATCATGCATAAATGGACTGTTCTCTTATTATTGTCACTCACTTGTTTGTCAGCTCATGCGTTCAAAGTAGAGCCGATGTCTATGGAGATGACGCCACTTGGTAAAAGAGCTCAAATGACAATGAGGGTTGAGAATTCGTCTACCGAACCACTCACAGTCGAACTGTCTCCAGTATTTATGACTATGAATGAATACGGAAAAGAGACCACGACGCCTGCAGATGACGAGCTATTAGTGATTCCAGTAACGGCTTTGTTGCGTAATTCAGT
>NZ_AJZM02000352.1 GCF_000272405.2 Vibrio tasmaniensis 1F-187 | reverse complement strand
TTACTTACTGTGATTGGTATAAATTGATCCATCGCTTTGAGCCTTTCGTAATACCTGACGAAAATAACTGACAAACTCAAAGGATTCCAACATGATTAATAAAATTAGCAAGTCTCTATCTCTTCTTGTCGCTGCACTTTTTTTTAGTGCATTCGCTAACGCCAATCATCATGAGATGAAAAAAGATATCGTCGATGTCGCAGTAGGAAATGGCTCTTTCAATACACTTGTTGCTGCTGTTAAAGCGGGTGGACTTGTAGATACTTTGAAAGGAGAAGGACCTTTTACCGTTTTCGCTCCAACCGATGAAGCATTTGCCAAGTTGCCAGATGGTACTGTCGATATGCTTTTGAAACCGGAAAACAAAGACAAATTAGTCGCCGTGCTAACTTATCATGTAGTCGCAGGGAAAGTGGTGGCGGCAGACGTTATGAAAATAGACAAAGCGACAACAATTCAAGGTCAAAACGTGATGATAAGCGTAAGCGATGGCACGGTTATGATTAACAATGCGAAAGTGATTGCGGCTGATGTGGAAGCAAGCAATGGTGTAATCCACGTAATTGATACGGTCTTGCTCCCGAAATAATCAAATAGAAAGAAAGTCTCAGGCAAACCAAACTCTTTGAGGGTGTGACAGTTCACACCCTTTTTAACCTACTGGGCTAAGCGTTGAGCATATCCAATTTTACCTACACTAGACATAACGTTAATGGCTACTTAGTGGTTTTCTCCATCACGTAATTAGTCAGCTTAACGCCACGTATTTCGACTTCCTGTTCATTCACTAACTTAAAGCCAAGGTGCTCATAGAAAGGCCTAGCGGTAATACTCACCTCAGAGAAGTATCTCGATACACCACGAAATCGACCAATCTCGAATACATGCGCCATCAAAGCTCGCCCTACACCTTTACCTTGATATTCATGATGACAAAAGAAGTGATCTATCAACCCATTCGGTTGCAAGTCAGTATAGCCAACAATGTGGCCATCCAACTCCGCTACAAAAGGTTGGATACGATGCAGACACTTTTCCCACACCTCGGAGTCAAAGTCACTTGGTGCCCAAGCCTCAACTTGTTCTTGAGAATAGTCACGAACATTAATATTTCGAACAGTATGGAAATAGATCTCCCATAATGCTTTGGCATCACTAACTTGGTAATTTCGAATTCTAACCACGACACAGTCCTTTCATGTATTGCTGATTGCCTATTCACTACTTGATAGCAATACTAACGATAAAACACAGCTAGCCAAATAGTCACAACGTCTCTATCCGTACCAACAACCTTGTGCTTCTCTCTCGCGGCAATATTGATGTAATCCCCTTTAGACAAGGTAACGACACGTCCGTCTTCAAACTCAATAACACCTTGCCCCTCTAGCACCATAACCCATTCGTTTTCATCTTGGTCATACCAACCTTGTTCTGGAGAACTGTGCCCATGAGATATTATTCTTTCAATCCGCACATTCTCAGTAGTAATGATGTCGTTGAAGATTTCGTCGGGTATTGACGAAGGCACATCCGAGTAGATATTTGACATCGCTCTCTCCTAATCCTTATTAGATGAATATGGTGCATTGCTTTATCGTTTTATCGTTTTATCTAAAGCCTAGCTTCCTGAGCTCCTAAGCTATAAGCCCTAAGCCACAGCACTTTTTCTGAAATAGAAACGATAATAGCCAACCAAGTTACTGCAGATAAATAGCGCTTCCATCAGTACAGCAGTTGGAGAACCAACTAAGTAATTGTGAACCAACCAAAAGCTAGTTCCGATAATCATCAACTCTCTTAATCGACGGTCATCTTTATTGAAGGCTGCAAAGGTTTGAAATACGGAAGCAAAGCAACTCAATATGCTAGTGAGCCCCGAGTAAGTCACAACCGTTGCGACTACTGACATGGAACTGAACAAATATTTAAATTTTGGTGACGTAGAAAACACGCTCGTCAAATATCGAATGGTCGCGATGATCATCAAACTTGCCGCTGTCCATTGTTCGAGCAAAATGAAATGACTAGAAATAAGAACGCCTGCAAAAAACAAGCATGTGACGATTTTCTTCCTCTCTTTAAATTGAAAAGACAGAAGATCGAAACAAATAGCAATTGCGACTAATACCTGAGAAAGATAAAAAGCTGACACGATTATTCCTTAAGTAGTGACCTAGCAGATTTAAATTATGACGTTGCTGTTTTATGAATGATATTGAAGTTTAGACTTTTAAAGTACCACTGATTACGGTGGTTGCAGACCCTATCAGTTTTATACGACCGTTCGGTAATAGCTCTGTCGATACATACCCACCGCGGCGCGACGCTTGGTAAGCATTGAAACGCGCTTTGTTTAGTTTCTCGGACCAGTACTGTGTGAGAGCGCAATGTGCTGAACCCGTAACGGGATCTTCGTTAACACCCACCCACGGCGCAAAATAGCGCGAAACAAAATCAAGCTCAGAGTTCGACGACAATGCCGTCACAACAACGCCTCGACCTTTAATACGCTTTAGAGCATCAAAGTTTGGTGCTAAATCTAATAAAACTTGTTCGCTGACAACCTCAATAAACTGTTTGGTATCGAACTCACTGTATGACACGACTTGGTCTTCACACAGCCCTAAATATTCCAGCAAATCTTTATTAGCATCCAATCCAAGATCAAGCACAGTACTTGGGAAGTCAAGCTCGATTGTGGAGTCACAAACTGTGGCAGATAGCTTCCCTGAAAGCGTATCAAACGTCACAACCTCACCCGCATTGACTAACCCTCTTTCCTTCATCACATGCGCTGTTGCCAACGTACCGTGGCCGCATAATTTGACTTCAACTTCTGGTGTGAACCATTTCAACGTCATCGTATTGAGGGCTAAGAATGCCGTTTCTGATACTGCCATCTCTTCAGCAATCGAATACATCAACGACTCTTCTAAAGGTTCTTGTGAAATACAAACCCCTGCAGGGTTTCCTTTAAAAGCTTTAGTTGTGAACGAATCCACTTGATATATCTCTAAATTCACAATGGCTCCTAGCTCTGATATTGAATTGACATTGCAGCCTACAATAAGCACAAACACCCCGAGCTACAAGTGTTCAACAGCAACATTATTAATACTTATTTAAGAACTAAGGAATGATAAACAAACAGTTATGAAAAGAGTTGGTGGATTAAGCTGAGGGTTTAATATCGGGCAGATAAGAGATAAAACGTATCAGCCCTGGTAGGAAACAAGCACACATTCGCGGCACATAGGCATTGTATCGTGCCACAAACGGGTTACTCAGCAATGGTAACTTTATTGAATCTACTGACGTACCAGAGCAGATTTCACAATGGTCAAGCCAAGCAGACCCAACATAACTCCTGTCACTTTATCAATATAGTAAGCAGCGCGCGTAAACTCTTGACGCACTTTAGGCGTCGATAACAGGAAGATGATCGCCGCATCCCAAATAAAGACAACCACCGTCATCCAAATACCTAGGCCTAACTTAAACATGAAGCCAATGTCATTGTTCAACACAACCGTAAATAAGCTCAAATAGAACAATAGGTTTTTGGGATTAAGGATTCCAGATAGAAAACCCGTGACGAATTCTTTAAGAAAAGTCGTTTGGTTGAAGCTATCTCCTTCGGAAACATCCATATTACTGTAGTTACATTTCTTCGCTCTTATCGCTTGAACGGCAAGATAAACAAGAAATACACCACCAATTATCTTAAGTGCAATCATAACGGAAACAGATGCCGCTAGGATCGAGCCGACACCAACCAAACATAAAGCAATATAAACCGCATTGGCGCTGGCAATACCGAATGCAACGCCGAGTGCTTTTCTTCCCTTATTTTTAACAGCGCTCTTTACCACAATCACAAAATCTGGTCCGGGGCTCAATAGCGCCAAAAAGTGAGCAATCGCCACGGTAACAAAAATCCCAACTAAACCTGCATCCATAAACCAACCTCCTATCGTTCAATTAATGCCCTACTATTGCATAACTAACGAAAAAATGCTCAAGTAGATGAATATATATTTACTAGCAACCTAATAATCAAACAAATCCCGTGTTTTCGTCGTGCCAAATCAGAAGTAGATGAGTCATTCGTGCACTTATTCAGGCGTTCGTCGGTCAAAGGTTGATATCCCCTTGATTTAACATAGTGATTTTGTGCTCAAAGCTTACTTTTAGTTCCAATTAGGTCATAGGATTTTCACACCTAGATGCATTGCGTTAGGTTGAACTGAAATTAGAGACCTAAATTTGAGCTATGTCGCAAAATTTGGGCTACGATTTAGTTAAGCAAAGTAGGAAAGGAATCCGTCAGTGAAAGCATTTTATGTTTCAGTTCTTGCGTCATCATCCTTTTTAACTGGCACAGCGTTTAGCCAACAAAATGATATTTATCTCTACAATTGGGATGAATTTCTATCCAATAGTGTCGTGACCCAACTAAGTGACACGTACGGCATTTCTTTGAAACAGCAGTTTTTTTCTGATGAGTCGATCAGAGATGAAGTGCTATTAAGCGAACGTCGTGGCGCATTTGAGCTAGTCATTATAGAAAGTGTAAAGCTCAATGCGTTAGCCAAGCAGAACCTGTTTCATAATCTCAGTAAGTTACAACAATCCATTGCTGGTAACATAGATTCACGGTGGGTTGAAGGATGTGGCGAGTATGGCATTCCCTACGCTTGGGGGACTGCGGGAATCTTATATCGCAGTGACAAACTAAACGCTCCCACCTCTTGGAACGCTATTCTCGAACCAGACACGAACAGCAGTGGCCGCATAAGTATGTATTACGAACCTACGGATTTGGTGAGTACTGCACTGTTAGCAAATCAATTTGATCCATTCACCAATAATGAGCAGGAACTTCGCGTTGCCTATAAAACCCTGCAAGCTCAAAAGCCACACCTAGAAAGCAACGAATACGTCATCGACTATATTCGCCAACCCGAACGTCTTGCTAACATCGACCTTGCCTACGGTTATTCTGGTGACAGTTATGTACTCAATGATTTGGAGCCTGATGCCTCTTGGGTTTACATCGTACCTCAAGAAGGCACAACGTTATGGTTAGAGTGCATTGCTGCGATTAATAACGGAGAGTTGTCTGCACAAGCAACAACGATTCTATCATTCTTGTCGCAACCCGAGATCGCCGCTCAAAACGCAATGGATTCATGGTTTGCAACTCCAAGCTCAAAAGCAAAAGCCTTAACAACGCAAGAGTACCAAAATGATCCGGAGCTTTTCCCTAGCAAAGAGGTTTTAGAACGCAGCTATCTGTATCAGCAACTCGAACCCAATAGCATTCAAATTCGTAACCGCATTGTCGACAGTTTGAGATAATTAATGCCAGTATTAAAGAAGCTCTACTTTGTGCTCATTCCTACTTTATTGTTCGTATTTGCAATAGGCGGAATGGTTACTTACCACTTAGCCTCTAACCACGCGAAACACATGTACTTAGACGAAGTACAATCTGATGTGAACACCGCGCTCGTGGCGGCTGAATACGAGCAACTTGGTCTATCTTTGCTTGTAAAAGATATAGGTTCATCGCTACAGTTCTTGCGATATATTCAAAACCCTAGTGACTACACAACCTTGTCCCTGCTGGAAAAAAGAGTGCTTCGTGTCTTAAACCAAAGTCACGTTAATCAATTTGGTCAACGTAACATCTATATCGTTGATCCTAAGTTTCAGTTAACGCTATCTACGTTACGAGCAGACCCTTTCGAAGGGTTAAAGATCCCCGATAACATCTATGAAAAAATCTTCGATATCTATACCTCGTTAATCAATAAAAACGAGCTGTCTCATAAAGGCTTCTCATATATCTCTGTGAGTGGTGAACTTAGATACGCTTACGTTATTGCAATCGACCCTTACTTGCTCCCACAAGACAAACGTGCAAACGACAGCTTAAATCGATACATACTAATTGCAGATGGTCCATTAAAACAACTATCCAACTTACTAATAAAATACAACGATGATGACAATATGCAGCTTCTGATTGAGCCATCATCGAATACTGCACACATAGAGAATACGCAGTTTGTTATCAAATCGTTTGAACAAACCAAAGACAGAATCAAAGTTGAGATGAACAGCCGTCACTTCCTCGCTCAGGTTAATATTCGCGAAAAAAAATTCAATCAGGAAAAATCTATCATAGCTCAGCAGACCTTACTTGGCGGTTTGACGACACTATTCATTATTATGCTCATCGTACACATGGTGGTGCGCTACCAATTAGTACGTCCACTCAAAGATCTACTACACGAGATATCCATTGGCGGACTTAAACTGAGGTATTTCAAACGTTCATCCGGGCACAGTGAAATTGATGGTCTAAAAAACGCCTACATTGATTCATTAACAGAATTGAAATTCGAAGCTGAATTTGATCAATTAACCAAATTAGCCAACCGACGCTCGTTCATCCGACACCTCGATGTGCGTCTAAAAAGCTCGATAAGTCCTCATTGCTATCTGGTTTGCTGGGACATTATCGACTTCCGTAAAATCAATGACTTATATGGTGCAAAAGTAGGTGACAATGTACTCGTTAGTCTGGCCAAAACACTAAGAGAAACCCTGCAGAATCAACAATCCTCTTTCGGTTTCAGTTGCAGCGACTATTCAGTTGCAAGGCTAGGAGGAAACCAATTCATTGCCATATTGGAAATGGGTGAGCACCAATCAATAAACGAAGAAATTGAGAACATTAACAACACCCTAACAGGCACGACTTTCCTCGATTACTATGGTTTCAGGCTTTCAATTGCAACAGGTGTACTACCCGTCGATACCCCTAAGTTCGAGGAGATATGGCACCGATGCATCGATGAGATGCTGATTAATGCCAAAGCACACAGTGATGGAGAAAGCCGAATCGTTTACGGCGAAGAACTACTTCATTCACTAGAAAGACATGACGTTATCGAAAAAAGGCTATTGGAGTGTTGTGAAAGCGACAACTTTGAACTTCGCTTTATGCCTATTTTCAATGCTAAGACACTTCAGATTGACGGAGCAGAATGTCTGATTCGCTGCCCTGCTCTATTTGATATAAAGGCTGGCCCGGATGAGTTTATTCCGGTCGCCGAAAGAAGTAACTTGATATCCAAACTCGACATGTGGGTCATTAGTACCGCAATAAAAAGCTATAAAGAGCTCTCTGAAATTCACAAGTACACAGGTAGCTTATCAATAAATATATCAGCGATGGAACTTTACAATCGTAACTTTGCAGACAATATTCGAAAGGTAATCGAGCGTTATCAAGTACCACCAGCCAACATCATTATAGAAATTACCGAAACCAGTTACGTTAAAAGCAGTAAACTTACAGTGCAGACTATCGAAAGTATCAGGAGCTTAGGTTTAAAAGTGTCTCTTGACGATTTCGGTACTGGCTATACAGCTTTTAACCAACTTCTTCACTACCCTGTCGATGAGCTTAAAATTGATAAAAGCTTTATCGATAATATCGTCGACGACAAAGCTGACCGAAAGATGGTCGAATCCATGGTTAACTTAGGACACTCTTGTGACACCTTCGTTGTTGGCGAAGGTGTCGAGTCTCTCGAACAATATCATCACCTTAAAAAAGCCAACTGCGACTTAATACAGGGTTATTTTTTCAGCCAACCACTCACTTACATTGAGTTCATTGAATTTGTTCGTGACCACAATCCGCAAACTATTCTGGATCAGCAAGCCCTTTTAGAACCAAGCTCTAACGAAAGGATTCTGGCACTTAATCAGAAACAGTAGTCGTATCTTGAAAGCATGACTAGTTAATAACCACGACCAAACCTTTTAGATGCTTAGCCTTGCATCGAGGTCAACAGCTCCATCATGTCTTTAGAGCTTATGTTCTTCTTGTGCCTCACTACGGCGTCAATCATCAATTCTAAGTTACCTGCAGAGATGTAATCACTAAGGACGTCGTTAAACTTGTCCTGAATTTCATCACTCGCGTACAAATGATCAGGAATGAAGAATAAGAACTGGCTTCCACTGCTACGGAACGAAATGGTGCTTTCAGGGATCTTGGTGGTCAAAGACTTAGCAGCCGAGCTCACCACAAGGTCCCCATATTCAAGGCCATATTTTTGATTAATCTCGGTAAGATTTCTGATTCGGACAAAATAGAGATCAAAGTTTTTGTCCTTCGAGTAGCTATTCTTAACAAATTTCATCAACGAAATTCGATTGCGAAATCCTGTAATAAAATCCGTAGAGTAGAGCTTTCTTTTAATAGAAAAATCCATATAAAAAATAATCCCAGTCAATAACAAGATGCCAACAAGAAAAACGCTACTGATCCGATGAACAGTAACCAAGTTATCAACCATTGAGGTGTTTTCTTCAATCACAGGGCTTTGTAATCGAAACTTGTCATTAATAAAATCGACGAGTGTGTGGTAGCAAATATCGACTTTTTTCTGCAGAGATTCCTTGGGCAACAACCCTTGACTGACCAGTTTAATTGAGGATTCCAAGCTCTTAAATTTGTCAAATTCCGCACTAAAATAAGGTTTAAAGTTTGCTGACTTGATGAAATTGGAGGACTCAGTACTGTTAATTAATATGTCAAACCGGCTCCACGTAATATCGTACGCTAACCATAACTCATCATAATCAATAGTTTCAGAACGGCTTACCATCAAGAAATTGGCGTATTCTTTCACCAATTGAAAAACGAACCACGTTGCCTCATTTTGTCGGGTGGAAAAACTCTTATTGATATCGTTAATGCGGGTCACACTGTAGATATTAATGGTGAGTACCACTGCCGCTAAAGATAACACGACGACTTTAATTGCAGTCAATGACAACAGCTTTTTCATACTAAATCCTTACAAATGAATATCGCGTATCTGCCAGATCATCTTGGCATGGAAGTCAGTGTTATCAATGTCTGGAGTCGAAGAAAGTGGATATATCAACCAGTACGGGCCTTTTTCTCTGACTGACATAAATTGGCCGTTTTGTTTAATCGCAATGATCGGCTGGTAGTCGTAAAAGTCTTCTTTGGGCACCGCTATTTTATAGTCGTTTAGTGCAACAAAAGTTACCTGCGAGGCCATGGGTAAATCCATAGTTTCAAGCACCGTTTGTAAGGCCACACCACTATAAACCAATTCTCCATCCAGCCAAGGTAATGACGTGGTGATTTCTTTTTGAGGAAGCAATAACAGCTGTTCTCGACTGAATTGATGTTTTTGCCCTAAGTGATCGAATATTGTCAGTTCCGATGCTGCAAAAATAGAAAATGAACACAGTGAAAGTATAAACAGAAGTGCAGCTCTCATTTTAAACTCCATTTTAAAAGGTCACTAATTTGAGTCTAGTTCATATTGGTCATTTGACTTGCTTAGACATTGCCTATTTTCTCAATGATGCAGTTCGAATCTTTCTCAAATAATGTTTCATTCCTGTAACCAGGTGCGAACAATACCTTCCCCTTATCTAAATAAGACTTTAATTAGCGTTCATACCAGTAATCCCTGCTTTTTAAAGGCAATGAGTAATCCAATCTTGCCACTGAATACGTACTGACTAACAAAATTGACAATAAATATGAGTCAGTAAGTAGCGAGAACGCTTATGCATGCATAACCTTTACACCAAGCTGAGTGTTTTCTGAGGGTCATCAAGCACTCGCTCTTTTCTTCGATAAGGGAATACGTAATGAGATTAAATAAGCTAAGGTTTAACCCCATAACCGCACTTTCCATTCTGCTAATGACGGCTGTCATGAATCCAGTTTACGCAGAATCCAACGACGAGCAGTTCGAGTTAGGAAAACAAAAAGCCAAGGTGTGTATGACCTGTCATGGCGTTGATGGTATCTCAACACAAGACCCTTACCCGAACCTTCGCGGTCAAAAAGTGGGATACCTCATATCTTCACTGAAAGATTATCAGACAAGGGAAAGAACCAGTGGTTTGGCGATTCTCATGCAGCAACAAGCCGACACACTTTCAGATCAAGACATCCGAGATATCTCCTACTTCTATTCAATGCTCGGCAAGGAATCAAGTTCAGTTAGCGACTCAAAAACAGACAGCAAATCAAAACTGTAGGCAAGGAGCCTTGTTATGGAACAAGTGACAACGCAGTACAGCATTAAGGTTGTGAAGTACTTTATCATCGCCTCTTTAATTTGGGCGATTGTGGGGATGATCATCGGCGTGATCCTCGCCGCTCAATTATATTGGCCTGTGCTCAATTTCGATTCTCAATATTTCCAATTTGGTCGTCTTCGCCCTCTGCATACCTCAGGCGTTATTTATGGGTTTGTGGTGAATATTCTAATGGGGACTTCACTCTATATTGCCCAACGAACTGGCCATTGCGAACTGTTCAATAAAAGCCTGTCGTGGATGGTCTTTTGGGGATGGCAATTTATTCTACTACTCGCGGTCATCTCCTTGCCTGGGGGCCACACCAGCTCAAAAGAGTATGCGGAACTTGAATGGCCAATCGACTTAATGATTGTACTGGTGTGGGTGCTCTATGCAGTGTTGTTCTTTGGCACCCTTGCTAAGCGTAAAGTCAGCCATATCTTCGTCGCTAACTGGTTCTTCGCAGCATTCATTATCGTTGTTGCCATGATTTTCATTGTGAATAACCTCGCGATGCCAGTATCGGCGATGAAGTCCTACTCTGTGTTTGCAGGCGCTCAAGATGCGATTGTTCAATGGTGGTGGGGACATAATGCCGTTGGTTTCTTACTGACCGCTGGTGTGATTGGTATGAATTACTATTTCATACCCAAAGCAGCGGACCGACCTATCTACTCGTACCGCTTGTCTGTGATCCATTTCTGGGGGTTGGTCGGCTTTTACACCTGGGCCGGAACGCACCACTTAGTCTACTCTTCCGTTCCCATCTGGATTCAGAACATCGGAATCGTGATGTCATTGATCCTGTGGCTCCCTTCCTGGGCGGGTGCTTTCAATAGCGCAATGACCCTTCTACAAAACAAAGAAAAGCTGAAGTCCGACTACATTCTTTTATTCTTTTTCTCAGCAATTCTTTACTACTGCTTGGCAACATTCGAAGGCCCGTTACTTGCTATTCGCTGGTTCAACATGGTGGCACACAACACCGAATGGATAATCGGCCACGTACATTCCGCAGCACTCGGATGGGTGGGAATGTCAGGAATAGCGGTTTTTTACTACTTCATTCCGCGCCTATGGGGCCAAACCGATCTTTGGTCACGACGACTGATTAAGTGGCACTTCTGGCTTGCTCATGCTGGCGTCGCCATTTATGCGATTGCGCTTTGGGTCGCGGGTATCGGTGAAGGTTATATGTGGCTCGCTCAAAATGAAAATGGCGAACTGATATACAGCTTTGTAGAGGCTATGGACTTTAAAGCACCTTGGTTGTTCTTACGATTCTTTGGTGGTGCGCTGTTTGTTCTCGGTTTATTCCTAATGGCATTTAACTTATTTAAAACCGTTCGTATGCCAGTAGTACATAACGCTAAACACGCCGTTAATGAGGGAGCTTAAATGATGAGTAAAGACTTTACACATTCAATCGTCATTTTAATTTTGACCACCGTTGTCGTCGCTTCCTTCTCTCTGTTGGTTTGGGTAGTGCCTAGCATTGTCCGTGGAGACGATATTGCCAAAGGCAGCTTAGCGATGCCACTCACACCTCTTGAGTTGGCAGGACGAGACATTTACATCAGTGAAGGCTGTCATGTGTGTCACACACAAATGGTTCGCCCTCTAGAACCAGAAGTGAAACGTAATGGTCGCCCAAACAAAGAAGCAGACGACATCTATGAATTTCCTAACTTGTGGGGTTCTAAGCGCACGGGTCCGGACCTCACTAATTTAGGGAGAAAGTATTCTGACCAGTGGCATGCTATTCACTTAATTGACCCTCGAAAAGTCGTACCGACATCGATCATGCCCGCCTACCCTTGGTTATTTGAACAGACTCTGTCTGGCGACGACATAAGCGACAAAATGGAAACCCTCCGCATACTTGGCGTTCCTTATACTGACCAAGAAATAGGTGACGCCCGATTACAAGTAAGAGGGAAAACCAAAGGTGAAGCTCTGATCCGCTATCTACAAAGCCTTGGTAAAGATACGTCACAGGAGGTATCACAATGAGTGCATTTTGGAATCTATGGGCGGTAATTTTAACCTTAATCTTCTTTATTCTGATGGTGTCTGTTGTCGTTGAATATTGGCGTAGCAATCACCAAGCCGATCAAGACCACACCTTGGGCACTTTTGATGGGATTGAAGAAAAAGATGCACCACCGCCAAAACTACTCTTTGTTAGCTATGCTATTGCCTTTCTATTGGCTGCTGGTTATTTGGTGCTCTACCCCGGGCTTGGTGAATGGGAAGGGTTAGTCGATTGGAAGCAAAGTGACGACAAACTCAGCTCACCCAGCACAACGTTAAACGAGCAATTCTCTCAAACAACGGAAACCTCCCTCGAAGGATTGTCTGGCATACCCGAAATAGTAAACAGCGGACAAATCTTGTTCCAAACTCACTGCGCGGCTTGTCACCGCGATAACGCTCAAGGTCAGAAACACTTCCCTAACCTTATTGACCAAGAATGGCTATATGGTGGTAGTGATGAAGCGATCATTCATTCGATCGCCAAAGGGCGAAATGGCGCGATGCCGGGTTGGAGCGAGATAATGCGCCCCGATGAAGTGGCTAAGGTTTCTTACTACTTAGCTTCGCTCAATCAACGCCATACCGATGTTCCAGAGGTGAAAGTCAAAGTCGGCAAAGAGCTGTTTGCAAAATACTGTTCGTCTTGTCACGCCGATGGTTCTGTCGCGAATCCGGCGATCGGCGTCCCTGATCTTTCCGACGATATTTGGCTGCATGGCGGCAGTATTGAAGAGATTCAGCACACTATCAACAAAGGCTTGAACAACCTGATGCCTGCGTTTGATATACAGCTTACGGAAAACGAGATACTCGCACTGGGTGCTTACATTCGACATGCGGGCTCAGAGCAGCAGCAAAGACTCGCGAACCTAGAAGCTCAGTCTGTTGAGCGTGGTGAATACCTCGCTTATGCCGGTGACTGTGTCGCGTGTCATAGTGCCGAAGGTGGCGAACCTTTTGCTGGCGGCCTGCCGTTTGTGACCCCTTTCGGCACCGTATATTCAACCAATATTACCCCCCACACAACGGAAGGTATTGGTACTTACGATTTTGATGATTTCCGAGCCGCGTTAGTTGCAGGTAAAGGTAAGAATGGTTACCTGTACCCTGCAATGCCTTACACCTCTTATCAATACCTCACCGACCAAGACATGCTCGATTTGTGGGAATACATGCAGTCAATCACCGCGGTGCCTCGCCGCAATGACGACAACAGCATGATGTTCCCATCGAATATACGTCTAGGTCTGCTCGGGTGGAACATTGTGTTCATGGATACCGACCCGATTGACTATCAAGTGCCCGAAGAGCTTAAAACGGAAGTCGAAAACGTTGAGAAATGGCAACAAGGGAAATATTGGGTTGCTGGTCTTGGACACTGCTCTGAGTGCCACACCCCGCGAAACATTGCTCAAGCTCTGATACCTGAACGTATTTTCCAAGGTAACCTGATTGACGGTTGGAATGCGCCCGATATCACGGCCAACGAACTTTATGTCGATGGTTGGGATGAAGCGACACTGACTGATTTCTTACACACAGGTCACTCAGACAAAGGGACTGCCTTTGCTGGCATGGCTGACGTAGTGAAAAACAGTCTAAGCCTTATGACGCGTGAAGATATCGAGTCGATGTCCTATTACCTACTCAGTGGTGACATCAACAACACCATCAGCAGTGACGCCGTTCCGTTGCAGCCCAAAGGGTTTGATGAAGACTCTTACGCGACTGACATTTACACCACGTATCGCCAGACATGTGGAGCCTGTCATGGTGACGATGGTAAGGGACGTGACCCTATCGCCCCTACTCTGTTGAATAACGGCATCATCATGCACAGCGATCCATTCAACACCATCGCGGTAACCGTCCGTGGCCTACAACCCACCTATCTCGACAAAGACAGAAACTTCATGCCAATGGCAAGCTTTGAAGATGTGCTGTCGGATCAAAGGTTGGCTGAGTTGATCACCTTCGTGCGATTGCACCTTGGAGATAGAGAGGAACCAGTAACGGCAGAGCACGTTCGAGAGGTAAGAGAAACTCTTGAAGCTGCAGGTTACGCTGGAGGGTTACACACCACACCTGAAATGTACGAAAGTCGAGATAAGAACATTAACATTCGCTAGGTTCTGTACGTATTCAATTTACTCGGTAAGCAGCCACAATACGTTACTTCTATCACAGCTTAATCAATTAAAAGGAGACCAGCGTGTCTCCTTTTAATTGTTATCAAACTGACACTCTCAACGATTGAGACCACAACACAATTATAACTAACTGATTACACAATTAAGCAGAGCTGCACACAATGCGATCAATCTCGCAGAACAAATACAGTACCAGGTGCATAATACGCAAAATTTTATAAAGGTGCAGCAGAGGACAGATATGGATACAACTACACTCATCTACGATACATTGGAAGGTCTGTCGAGCGCAAAGCCACAGCAACACGCTCAAATCCGCCAAAATCTATATAACCAATTAGATTTATCATTTGAGAAGCAGTTGGCTTTGTATTCATCAGTTCTTGGTCCAGCAAGTGCTGGTAGATTGACCGATTTGGATAGCGCAGTGATGTCTGCACGCAAGATTGTTGGCTTAGAAAACAGCTAAGTAATCTTCAACCGCTCTCAACTTTAACGCTGCCACTGTGCAGCGTTTTTTATGGATGCCATTTACGATAAGTACCGTTGGTTACGATAAATACAGTTAGTTAAGATAAGTTCAATTAGGTCTGTTTTTCAAGTTACACGCATTCTCATTTGGTTAATCTTATGTTCCATTTTTAACAGGTGTGCAACCTCAACAATGGCGCTAATGTTAGTAGCACGTTAACCACACATCGGATTGAAGAATCATGAGAGTACTTATTGAATATACACAAACAGGCAAATATCGTGATCATGCGTGGGAAGCACTAACTATTCGTTCAAAAGGCGAAATTCAAGCTGTGACTCCCTCTTATGCGGCTCAACTTATCGAACAGAACCGCGCCAGCTTATCGACTACTGAAAATCAAGATATCGTCATCCAACCATAATGAGTTTAGGAACTATCCCTCCCGGTTCTTAAACTCTCTGTTTTACTCGCTTTAGTAATCAATACGATACTGAGTAAAACAGAGTTTGATGACATAAAAAAACGCTGCACGGATGCAGCGTTTTCTTGTTTCTAGCGTATCTTGTCTCTAACGTAGAGAGCTTCTAACATCGATAGCTTCTAACGTAGATAACCTACGCAGAGAGTTTGACTATTTTGGCAGGTTCTCTAACGCTTCGACCATCGTCATTAATTTATCTACAATTCGTTCACCATCGACTCTCAAGCCATTGTGTTCATACTCGTTAGTGATCCACGCTTTTGAGTTTGGAATGTTCGCTAGCGTTTCACGGCTGTAATCCAGCTCTACATACATGTCATCCGCGTAAACTGCGCATGCCATTGGAACCGTATTCTTACTCAGCTGCTCTGCGTTGTACAAAGAGCCCCAGTCCGACTTCTCGGCCAACATATTTGCCGCTTCACGTAATGGCTTAAGCGTTTCTAGTTGGTCGAACATCCATGGGTACACCATTTCTCCGGTAAACCAGAACTCGCTACCCGATTGATAGTTAAAGTGTGGGTACTGCTCGCGTACTCGGTGTGCAGACCAGTTAGACGCTGCACCTTGGCAGTAAATCGATTCATGCAAAATAGCGTAGATTGGGTTCGTTAGGTAGCCCTGCTCTTGCTGCATTTGATTTAAGAAGCTGTAGCTCAACTGCTTGCTTCCGTTCACTTCAACAAACGCACTCTCCAGTGTGAAATACATTGGAAGGTTTGCTTCGCCGCCACCAAGATTAATACCTATTAGCTGGAACTGTTCAACTGTAAACACCTGACCGTTTGGCAGTCTCACATCATTGTTAAGCAGGTAATCAGAGATCTCGCGACACATAGCTTGTGCTTGTGGGAACTGAGCAAAGAAGGCTCTGTTTTTGTCTTCTACACGCTTGTAAGTCGCACGATAAACATCGTCAGCTTCTCGTTCAATAGAAGGAATGCCGCCCGTCACGTAGCAACGTTGCAAGCTCTGTGGGAACAGTGACAAATAGCTCAAGGTGCAGAAACCACCAAAGCTTTGACCAATTGTAGACCATTGCTTAACAGCGAATTGTTCACGAATCGCTTCAGCGTCACGAACGATATTGTCGGCTCTGAAATGCGTTAAGTACTCGACTTGTTGCTCTGGAGACAGATGGACCAAGGTTTCATGGCTGATCACGGTGCTGTTGCCAGTACCACGTTGGTCAAGAAGCAGAACACGATAGTTTTGTAATGCACGCTTTAGCCAACCTGATTGACCGCTCACTCGTGGAGATGGAAAGCCTGGGCCGCCCTGAAAGTAGATCAGCCACGGCAGTTCTTGCGCATCTTTAGCGAGATCAACCAGTTCACGTGCGAAAACTTGGATCTGTTGACCATCTTTGGCTTGATAGTCGAGTGGCAACTCAAAAGAGTGCTGACGATACAGGGTGGTTCCATCAATAAAGTTAGCTTGCACGCTTCATTCCTTTTTATCTGATTCTAAAGTCATCGGTACGAATAAAAACGGCGCCCGTTGGCACCTTCCTTAGCAAGATACGCATACTAGCTTGTAAATGAAACCGTTTGTTGAACCTGAATGTGAAGGTACTTCATTAAATCGCCCAATTAGCTTTATACGCGTAACAACTTGTTTCAAAACAGGAGGCTTAAGGGGCGGTCTATTGAGAGAAATGATGAAAACGGGAGACAAATAAAAAGAGCTTAACGAGGTGAGGATACGTTAAGCTCTTTGGTTTTATCTGTGTTGATAAACTAACTGGCTTACTCGCTGTTAATCTATCGAACCTGTTAGTTCTAATGAACCTATTAAATCTAGCGGCTACGAAGCTGTCAGTTCACCTGCACCTTGAGTCGAGCGTTCGCTGCTCTGAACTAAAATTGCGGTAGCGGTCTCTTTCAGTGCCGCCCACTCCCCATCATCAACTTCAATGCCATCGTTCCACGCTTTCTCTTGAGTTTTAAAAAGCGCTTCTGATTCAATGTGTGTTTGGTAGCCATCTGACAAACGTTCGATATCGAAATCCTGGACGGAAAGTTCGATGGTCATATTGTGGATATGTTCGTACGATACCAGTGGCAAATCTGATAAAAACAGTTCTGGAGCAACGCAACCACGATTAAGCACATACAAAGTGCTCTTAGGGTTAGAGCCGTTATCCCAACGTGCCATGCACGCAATACCTTTCGCAGCTAACTTTACAAGCTCGCTGTACGCCAACCAACGGTTGTGGCAGTTATTTAACTCAATTTTCAGCGTCTTTTTGCCGACCATTTTTTCAATGGCGTAATCGATAACCACAGGAAGATGACACGCTAAGCTCGCCTTGTGCAGGTCGACTTCAACAGTGTTATCGCTGCGCACTTGAATGTCTACAGGGCAATCGTCTTCTAACCCCATAAAGTTGCTCGCATTGTTAAAATGACGAACACCATCCAAACCCACCATTTGTAAATCTGCCACCATGTTCGCTATCACATCGGCTTCACCACATGTACGACGCATACCCAAAAAGGCTTTATTAACGGCCGCTACCAGTTCATTGTGAGAAACGATCATAACGATTTACCTCCATGTTGAGCGTTGATATGTGTAGGAACTTGATTTGAGTCAGCCATCTCCGCTTCACTCGGTAACAGTGGGAACACCCATTCGTCCTGATGAATTTCATCAAGCAGTGGCGCACCTTGGAAAAACGTCACTCGTACCCAACGATCTGAGCGAGGATCAAATTTAGTCGCACCAAACATTGCTAGCTTACAACGCAGTAAGTGCATTGGTGGCGAATCTTGATGCAGCACATTCATTTGAATGTCACCCATCGCTTTGTTACCTAGCGTCCACACACGGCGCGCAATTGCACGGTGTTGCGGCTGTTTAACAAGGAATTCGGCCAATGAAAGCTCAGGCGCAAATTGCAATAAAGCATGGTACAAACGATAAGCTTGACGGCCAATATCCAACGGCAGTTCACGCTCTTCACCCAACTCTTCGCCTCGAACTCCGAGCCTTGGCTCTTCTTTGTCTTGAGAGCGATACCAGAACCAGTAGTTGTTTTCTGCTTTAGTAAAGTCGGTCGTGATCGCCCAACGGTACTTTTCTTCTAGTACAACCAGAAGGTCTTGAATCTTTTTGCCGCTAGGAAGCGACAGTGTTTCGCTGCAATTCATTTGCTCTTGATGGGCGTCCACTAATTCTGGGTACAATTCCATCAAACATGAGATAAGGATTTCTTGGGCTTCCATACTCATTTGCTTAGATTGCTCGACTAACTGCGACCATGTATCGCACAGGCTGACAGAAGCTTCTAATGATTGTTCTGTGTGCTTCAAATCATCAACAGCAGCTTTGTTCAGCTCTTGCTGTGTTTCATTGATGGTAACGACTTGTTCTAAATGACAAATCGCTTTTTTAACTAAGGTACGTAGTGGCTCGATCAACGCCGTATCAGTCTCACTGGACAACACGTCCGCCAATGCATGTTCACGGGTCGTCATCCACTGATCGACAATACTAGGGTGGTTAATAAGGTATGGCGCCATGCCTAAACCAGTTGCATTACCAACACCAAGGTAACGTTGTAATCCTCGATGCAAGGTAATCGCTTGTTCACCGCCCTGTTGTTCGGCTAGGTAATGAACCCAGTCTAAGCTGAACTCACGCAGCATATACACCGCACACATTTGCGCGCTAAACGACTGATTAAAATCTTCATTTTTCTCTAAGATTTTAAAATCAGCGATGCCAAATTTGCCATTACCATAAACGGCAGTGGTTCGCAGGATGTAGCCTACTTCAGCCAGTTCTTTGGGCGTTGGTTGAACACCTTTAGCCAGGTGACTCACGATATGTTCAAACACACGTACACTTTTGTTTGCACGCGCTAAAACAAGCACATTGTTAGGATTACGGCCGGCTTCTTGAAGCGGTACATTCGCACGAAGTCTTTCAAGTAGGGTGACATCAACATCACCAAGAACAAGCGCAAACGTTACGTCCCACTTTTCAGCAATTACACGGTCATTTCGTTCGTCATCTGCAATTTCATCGCAGAAAACAACCAAATGATAAACATGGTTTGGCGTCGCTAGCTTATAGATAACATGACCAAAACCCTGAGCGTCTAATTGCCACTCATGTTTCGTCACTTTCCATTCTTGCTGCGCCATTTTACGAATCAGAGTTCTAACGAAGCTGATACGTGTTTGGTGCATTGCACCTAGCCTTTCCGGTGCCATGACGACAGTCGCGTCACGTAGTGCTGATTCAGTGTAGGTAGAACGATGTGCATCCATTTTGCTCACCACCTTATAGTTATAGGATTTTGCTAGCCATTCAGAACCGATCGTTGCCATCATTTGAAGCATTCGTTTTTACAGTGTGTTGGTTAGCTTTCACGTTATTTGGGGTAAGTGAACTCACCCCTTATTATTTGTCCTGACTAGATCGATTGACCTAAATACGTGCCGCCCGGTGTATCTTCACCAGTACGGGTTTCCTCTTCCTTTCGGAATCTTGTGTCAGCCTTCTTTCAAAGGCTGACACCTTTTTTTCTCTTTCATTTTTAGAGAGCGTTTTCTCTACAGGCTGTTTTCTTTACAGACCCTGCTCTTTTATAAACTCGGCTCTTCTACAAACCCTGTTCTTTTGCCATCTTGATTGCGATTTGAGGCGCATTCCAAAGCGATGGCAGTAAGATTATGGACACCGGTACCGCTGTGATTACAATGAACGATTGCAGCGCAGAGATTCCGCCTGAACCTAGGGAAATCAGAATCAATGCCGTTACCCCCATCATCACACCCCAGAAAGTACGAATAATTGCGTTAGGCTCAGTCTCACCACTGACTACCACACTGATGGTGTAAGTCATCGAATCACCGGTCGTTACGATGAAGATCGTGGTTAAGATCAAGAACAGAATAGAGATAAGCATTGGCATAGGTAGCTGCTGAGTTACCGCCAGTAGCGCGCCTGGTAAGTTGAAGCCTTCGAACGCTTTACTTACGCTGCCTGGATCTGCAATTTCGAACGCAAGACCAGAGCCACCAACAATCGTGAACCAGAAGCAAGTTACAAACGGTGCGATAAGGCTAATGGTTGATACCAATTGGCGAATACTACGACCGCGTGAAATACGAGCGATGAAGATTGCCATCATTGGGCCGTAACCTAAGAACCAACCCCAGAAAAACACTGTCCACCAGCTTAACCAACCTTCATCACCACGGTATGTTGCCATTGGGATGAAGTTATCTATCATGCTGCCTACACCTTGAATGTAGCCATTGAAGATGAAGTTCGTTGGACCGAAGATAAGGATGTAAATCATCAATGCCATTGCTAAAATTACGTTGTAACGACTTAGCATTTGCATTCCGCGGTTGAGACCACTTAATGCCGACAATGTGTAAAGCACGATAGCGAACAAGATAATGATTAGCTGAGTTGTGAAGCCATCTGGAATACCAAACAGTTCATTCAGAGCGTAGCTGACTTGCAAGCCCAAGAAGCCAATCGGACCGATAGTACCCGCCGCTACAGCGACAATACAACATGCATCAATCAGTGCGCCGGTATGGCCTTTCAGTGCTCTTTCGCCCAAAACTGGGTAAAGCAAAATACGAGGTTTAAGAGGCAAGCCTTTGTCGTAGTGAAGGTGCATAACCACGATAGACGTTAAGCTGCCCACAATAGCCCATGCTAGGAAACCCCAGTGCATGAATGATTGTGATAAAGCATTCACTGCGCCTTGCTGTGCGTTTTCTTGTGCACCATACAACGGTGGTGGGTTAACGTAGTGTGCGATAGGCTCTGCTGCCGCCCAAAATACACCACCGCCCGCAAGTAGCGTACAGAAGATGATTGCCATCCAACGGAAGCCATCCATTTCAGGTTTCGCGATGCCGCCTAGGATAACCTTGCCTGTTCGCCCTGCCGCCAGGCCAAGACCAATAAGAAAAGTCAGAAGAAGAAGCATTTGCCAATAAGGGCCGAACACTTTTACCGACCAAGCAAAGCCTGTATTTACTAAGCTTGATAGCAGCTCGCCATCAAATAAAGCAAGCGCCACGAACAGAGCGATAAAACCGCCGCTGTACCATAATGCTGGGTTGGTAAGTCCTAATTTGTCTGAAGTCGATTCAGACTGGTTTGTGTTACTCGTTTTGTTGCTTGCTGTGTGTGCTTGACCCGCATTTACGTTTGAAGATTTCACGCTATTGGTTAAATCAGACATACTCTGACTCCAGAGGTTTCTTTGCAGCTGTCATTTTAATGATGACTACAAGAGGTGTATTTAACACCTGCCCTATTGTTTTTTGTGTTGGGCAGGCTAATCCATGTTTGGGTTACCGCGTTGCGAAATAGACCGTTGTTCCTTTTGAATAGTTAAATTGGTAACAACAGCACTTCTAAATGAAGGTTAATTAGAAGGCTGCTAATTCGATGATTACTAGTGAGAAAGCACTTAACCCTTACTTTGAGGCTCTAGGCCATCTTTCAAGAAGTTAAACCAGTTTTCTCCCAAGACTTGCCCAGCTTCAGACTCGCTGAAACCATGACGCATCAATCCGTTATAAATATTTTCCATACCCGCACTACCACAGAACCAAGGCAACGCATCTGGCCAACCTGAGTTGTTCGCAGAGCCTTCACCGTAGTCCATTGCTTTAGACCAACGACCATTTCTCATCCATTCAAGAACGGCTTGAGGTTGGTTTAAGCATAGGTCACTACCAATACCTAGGTGTTCTACGCCAACCATGTCAGAGGTCGTCGCAACCATTTGGCAGAAATCTTCCAACGTACATTGGCTGCCATTTGGTAGGTGGAATGGGTACAAGCTGAATCCAATTAAGCCACCGCGTTCGGTTAGGGCTTTAATCACATCGTTTGATTTGTTTCGTAGTGCATCATGAGCAAACGTTGGGTTCGCGTGGCTGATACAAATAGGACGAGAAGACAGGTCAATCGCTTCAAGCGTTGAACGCTCCGCACTGTGAGACATATCGATGATCATGCCCACTCGGTTCATCTCTTCGATAGCTTGCTTACCAAAGCGCGTGATACCAGTGTCGTTCTTCTCGTAACAACCCGTCGCCAATAAGCTCTGGTTGTTGTAAGTAAGCTGCATGATCAAAAGACCTTGCTTGCGCATCACTTCGATAAGACCAATCTCATCGTCGATTGGAGAACAGTTTTGAGCACCAAGGAAAATGCCGACTTTGCCGGTCGCTTTTGCAGTTTCAACATCAGCCATTGAATGAATCGGCATGATAATGTCTGCATTCTGCTCGAATCTTAAGTTCCATTCTGCAAAGCGAGATAAGGTTTCACGAGCTGTCTCGTGGTAAACCGCGGTAGCGTGAACTGCTGTAATGCCGCTCGCCTTTAGTGTTTGGAAATATTCTCTGTTCCAATTGCAGTATTGCAATCCATCTATAACAATCCGTTGCTGGTACATAACCACTCCTATTGAAAGCTCAGTGTTCTAGCTCGGTTTTGAAAACACGCTCAAATAACATGTTTTCAAAAGTGGGTTAAATCACTTGTCTAATTTCGTTTGCTGCTTTGGTTGGGATGTTGGCCTGACTCTGTGAATCAGGCCAATTCGATAGCTGGATAGCTAGGGACTTAATATCTTCAGCTATCCAATTCTTATATAGAAAGTTGATTAGTAAGGACGCTGGTAAGCTGTCTTCACTACTGTGTAGAACTCTTTCGCGTACTGACCTTGCTCACGAGGACCGAAGCTAGACTCTTTACGACCACCAAACGGTACGTGGTAGTCGGTGCCTGCTGTTGGTAGGTTCACCATCACACAACCTGTTTGCGCTTGTTGCTTGAACATTGCGCTAGTACGTAGGCTTTGAGTAATGATGCCGCCCGTTAGACCAAAGCGAGTATCGTTTGTTGTCGCGATAGCTTCTTCTAAGTCGGCTACACGAATCACGCTTGCCATTGGTGCAAACACTTCTTCTTGGTTCACTTCCCAATCGTTCTTAGTATTCAAGAACAGCGTTGGAGACATGTAGAAACCTTCGTGTTTCATGCTTAGGCGTTCGCCACCAAATGCTAGCTCACCGCCGCTTTGACGTGCTTTCTCAACCCAACCAAGGTTTGCTTCAAGTTGGTTACCATCGACAACAGGGCCCATGAATACGCCGTCTTCTAGTGCGTGACCCACTTTAAGCTCGCTCATACGTTTGATCAGTGCTTCAACGTATTGGTCGTGAATGCCATCCATAACCACTAGACGAGAAGATGCTGTACATTTTTGACCCGCGCCAGAGAACGAACCTGCGATAGTCGCATCAACAGCTGTTTGGATATCCGCATCATCAGCAACCACAAGTGCGTTCTTACTGCCCATTTCTAGTTGGCAACGAACGAAGTTTGGCGCTGTAGCCGCCGCAACCTTACGACCTGTATCAACAGAACCGGTAAAGCTCACACCATTCACTTCTTTAGAGTTGATCAGTGCATCACCTACTTTTGAACCACTACCTAGAACAAGGTTAAACGTGCCTGCTGGCATGCCTTGACGGTGGATAATCTCAGTTAGCGCAACCGCACTTGCTGGTGTTAGGTTTGCTGGTTTCCAGATAACGCTGTTACCGAAAGCAAGCGCTGGAGCGATTTTCCAAGCAGCAGTCGCGGTCGGGAAGTTCCAAGGAGAGATGATGCCGATAACACCCACCGCTTCACGAGTCACTTCTACAGAAACGCCTGGGCGTACTGATTCTGCGTTGTCGCCAATTTGACGAAGCACTTCAGCCGCAAAGTACTGGAAGAACTGACCTGCACGGTAAATTTCGCCACGACCTTCAGCAAAAGGCTTACCTTCTTCACGAGAAAGTAACGTACCTAGCTCATCACAACGTGCAATCAGCTCATCACCGATTGCTTGAAGTACTGCTTGCTTACGTTCAATCGGCGTTTTTTCCCACTCTGGTTGAGCGTGCTTCGCCGCTGAAATCGCTTGTTGAACTTGGTCAGCACTTGCTTGTGCGAAGTTACCGATGTTTTCAGAAATATCTGATGGGTTAATGTTCGCAACGGTGCTTACACCCGCTTGCCATTCGCCGCCAATGTAAAGTGCGTTTTCTGCTTGAACATTCTGTAATTGAGTCATCATTCTGTCCTTGTAACGGTTAGGTTGCGGTTGAGTCTGGCAACCATCTGGTTAATTAATAAACTGTTAATATTCAGGCAATTAATTGCTAAAATAAGATGTATATTTTGTTTCTAAAGTGAACCAAGTCGCTTGTATCAATAAACCACTTCAATTTAAAAGAGTTTTGATCCGCAAATAGCCTTAGTTCACAGTCGAATTATTCAGGTTGAGACGCCGATGCGTAAACCACGAACTCAACCAACATTTCTTCTCTTGCTAACCCTGCAACGACGACCGCAGCACGGTTTGGATAAGGTGCATTGAAGTATTCTCCGTATACGCTGTTGACCGTTTTTAGATATTCACGGTCTGTCACGTAAATCAGAACTTGCAGCACTGAATCCATAGATTCGCCTGCACACTCCAACGTATGAACAAGGTTGTTAAAAGTCTGACGCGTTTGCGCTTCGATACCGCCTTCTACTACTGCGCCAGTTTCATCAATTGGAATCTGCGCTGTGTATAGAGTGCCGTTATTAACGATTGCCCACTCTAGTGGTGCTTTTGAAGCGAAAAGCTCGGTTTTTACTGGGTATTTTTTAGTTTGTGCGTTCACGATTTCATCCAACTTTGTAACAACTATGTTTCAAGATGGTTAAATACTGCACCTTGACGGCTGATAAATCTAACGGTAAATTTTGTGCATTTGATAAATAAAATCTATCACCTTACGGAAAGTAAGGTATAGCAAGGGCTAGAGAAGGATCAGTGCCATGAGTATTAAGCTACAACAGTTAAAACATTTTGTTTTAGTGGTCGAAGAAGGCGGATTTCGAGCAGCATCTCACCGCGCAAATCGCTCACAAGCGGCACTTTCTACGTCGATAAAAGAGCTAGAAAAAATACTTGGTCAGCCACTGTTTGAAACAGGCAACAAATCAACCCTGACACCTTTCGGGGAAATATGCCTGCCAAAAATCATTCAATTCCTGAATGTTTACAAAGCATTAGACAATGACCTACGCGCAGCCGCGGCAGGACAACAAGGAAGAGTTCGAATAGCAAGTGTCCCATCAGTAGCGGCAAAATTAATCCCTAGTGTTTTAGGGGCTTTTTGTGAACAGTACCCGAATGTTGAGGTAAGCTTAATTGATGATAATGCGGCGGGTGTAGAAGCAAGATTACTGTCTGGAGAGGTAGACGTTGCCCTCGGAAATAGCTCCCATTTAGAAGAAGAGAGCATCGACTTCACGCCTTTACTTTCCGATCCTATTGGTGTGGTCTGCCTCAAAGACAACCCTATCGCCTCTCAACGAGAGGGAATAGAATGGCAAACTTTGTTAAAACAACCCTTCATTCGCAACGGGACTTGTACCCTACTTGACCCAACACCTGCACGAATGCTCAGCGAACAGGCTCTGTATTCAGTAGAGAACATCACTTCGTTGTTTTCGGTGTTAGAACTCGGGATAGGCGTGACCACGCTACCTAAGTTGGCTTTCCCGACCAATGAAACCCGTTTGGTGTGGATCCCATTGATTGACCCGCCCTTACAGCGTCAGATCGGTATTTTCAGATTGTCTGATCGTACGATCTCGCCACAAGCGCAGGCTTTTCATGACTTATGTATTCAATATCTAAGTTATGAAGACGAATAGAGGGACATGATTGAGTTTGTTTTCTTAAAAAGCGGTTGATAGAGCAACACATCAAGAAATTCCAGCTCTAATATCCAGAGTTTTGACCTTTCTATCTTGGGCTTAGTGCCCTAACCTTCAGATTTTTACCCTATCTTCAGCTCCTTACATCCATGTGAGGAGCTGAATTTCTTCCATCATATTCATCTTAAACGCCGACTTATCCGTTTCGGATCGCCTGAAAGGCGTTAAGAATGAAGTCACGACAAACTATTTTGAAAAATAATCACTTCTAGATAGAGAACGCCGTACAAATAAATAACTCAATGCACGACGGCTTTCATCGCTAACTAAACTTGCTTTATCCACTTGTAGAATCACACTCAACAATCAACTTATAAATGACGCTAAGTGTTTGAATATACGTAATTGATAAGATCGTAACTTGCCCAATTGGTAGCTAAAACTCTTTCACAAAAACGCCCATTTTCGCTAAAAATAAAGCATTAAAAATTCTCATGAATAAAGTTATTCAACTATTACTTTCATAAATGAAAAACATTCATTTCAAAAATGGAATTATTGATGTCGCTTTTTGTCGTTTTGATCACATAATTTTAGGCGTAGTTTATATTTTGTCGAAACGATAGCGAATTAGTTTTTATCGTTTAATTTCGTCAGGAGATATAAAGCCAGAAAGATTATTTCTTTGTTAACAAGTAAAGGTTTATTAACAAGTCAAATTGCTATTAACAAGTAAGTGCTAGTAACAAAACATATTCAAACTGTGTTTTATATTGACTTACACTGTTAAATATAGGGTTTTATTATGAGGCTTAATGGGATAAGTAGTGACATCCTTGTTGCTGCTAAAAGAGTTATTCTCTGCCAAATAGTATTAGCCGTCGGTGTAGTTTTATATGAAGTGTTTTTTGGTAATAAAGTAGATATGGAGTCTTCAGCTTTGGGTGTCGTAATCGCGATGTTACCACCGCTGTTTGGTTTTATATATGCAAGCCTAAAGGTGCACAAGAATCCCAATTATAGTTTACGTGACTTAATGCAAATGAGTCGTGTCGTGAAAATAACCTATACGTTCTTAATGTTTATCTTGGCATTCCAGTTTTTTAAATTGGATAACCCAGTAATATTATACGCATACATTTTTACAATGATTGGGTACTTCTTAACACCATTTATTACTGCCTCTACAAGATCGGAGTACGTGTAGTATGGATCAAGTCACTACCGCTCACGAATACATAGAGCATCACTTAACCTTCTTAACTACAGGTGATGGTTTCTGGGCGTTCAACATTGACTCAATGTTGGTATCTTGGATTACGGGTTTATTGTTTATTGGAGCTTTTCGATATGTAGTGACCAAGGGCACTAGCGGTGTTCCAGGTCGTTTTCAATGTTTTATCGAGCTTATCTTTGATTTCGTTAACAACCTAGTCAAAGAGATTTTTCAAGCGGAGGATAAATTAATAGGGCCACTGGCATTAACCACTTTTGTTTGGGTGTTGTTAATGAATGCAGTCGACCTATTACCAATTGATTTAATACCAGGGTTAACTCGTGTAATGGGTTTAGAACACTTTAGAGATCTACCGACAGCGGATGTAAATATCCCAATATCGATGGCACTCGGTGTGTTTATTCTACTGTTAACTTATACGTTAAAAAATAAAGGTTTGAAAGGCTTTATCAAAGAGCTCACTACTCAGCCATTTGATAACCCTCTTTTATATCCTGTTAACTTCGTTCTTGAATTAATAACATTAATTTCAAAGCCAATATCACTAGGCTTACGATTATTCGGAAATATGTATGCAGGCGAGATGATATTCATCCTTATCGCACTAATGCCTTGGTGGATGCAATGGGCACTCAGTGTTCCATGGGCCTTATTCCACATATTAATCGTATTCTTGCAAGCATTTATATTTATGGTACTGACCGTTGTTTATTTAGCAATGGCAACAGAAGAACACCATTAATTAATAACTGAAAATTAACTAACAAATTATTTATCGGAGATACAAATGGATATCGTAAGCGCAGTTTTATATGTAGCAGGTGCATTACTGATCGGTTTAGGTGCAGCGGGTGCAGCATCTGGTATTGGTAACTTAGCAGGTAAATACCTTGAAGGTGTTGCTCGTCAACCAGACCTTACTCCAATGCTTCGTACTCAATTCTTCATCATGATGGGCCTTGTGGATGCTGTACCGATGATCGGTGTTGGTATCGGTCTATACATCATCTTTGCCGTTGCTTAATTAAAAGCTTTGAAAAGATCGATTTGTAAATAATCAAGATTTAGTGAGGAAGGTATGAATTTAAATGCCAGCATGTTTGGTCAAGCAATCTCATTCGTGATTTTTGTTTGGCTATGCATGAAATATGTATGGCCCCCTCTCACCGCGATGTTAGACGAGCGCCAAAAAGAAATCGCTGATGGTTTACGCCACTCAGAGAATGCAGCAAAAGAGCTAGAACTAGCAAAATCAAATGGCGCACAACTCGTCGCAGATGCGAAAAAAAATGTGACCGAACTGATTGAGCAAGGCAAAAAACGCCGCAACGAAATCATCACCTTAGCTCACCAAGAAGGTGAGCAAGAAAAGGCACGCATCTTAGAACAAGGTAGAGCTGAGCTAGAAGGCGAACGTCAAAAGTTACGCCGTGAACTTCAGGCGGATATGGCAGATGCTGTTATTCAAAGTGCACAGAAATTGATTAGCAAAAACCTAGATTCTGAAACGAACCGAGCGTTAGTTGATCAAATGATAAGCGAACTCTAAACGGAGGCAATATGTCAGATTACACCAATATTGCTCATCCCTACGCTAAAGCATCATTCGACTTTGCTTTAGGTGAAAACAAGTTACAAGAGTGGCACTCAATGCTGTCCATTCTTGTGACGGTAGCGGAAGAAGAAACGATCGCTAAGCAGATTTCATCAGCAGAAGGTGTTCATACACAGCAATCTGAAGAACTGGTCAATCTCATCATTCACGTTTGCCAAGGACTCGTTGATGACCACGTCATTAATCTCATTAAAGTCTTGGCTGAAAATGGCCGTCTTGCAGTGATCAGAGACTTGTTTAACTTGTTCAGCGACCTAAAGGACGAACATGAACGTGTAATCCCTGTCACTGTCACCAGTTCAGAATTGCTTACACAAGATCAAGTTACATCACTCACTGCTGCACTTGAGAAGAAATTAGAACGTCAGGTTGAAATGGAACAGGTTATTGATGACTCGCTGGTTGGCGGGATCGTCATCAAGGCGGGTGAAACCGTCATCGATGGTTCTTTGAACACATCAATTAGCCGATTAGCCCATCAACTTCACGCGAGATAGGTAACAATTATGCAATTAAATTCAAATGAAATCAGTGATCTAATCGAAGATCGCATCTCGAAGTTTAATGTGAGCACCGAAGCTCGCAACGAAGGCACCATAGTCTCGGTTCGTGACGGCATCATTACCATTAACGGCCTTGCGGATGTCATGCAGGGTGAGATGATCGAACTTCCTGGTGGCAAATACGCTCTTGCTCTTAACCTTGACACGCACTCAGTCGGTGCCGTGGTTATGGGTCCCTACACTGACCTATCTGAAGGTATGAAAGTGAAAGGGACAGGTCGTATCTTGGAAGTACCCGTAGGTAATGGACTTCTTGGCCGTGTAGTGAACACACTAGGTGAGCCAATCGATGGCAAAGGCCCAGTGAGTTGCGACCGACTCGACCCTGTAGAAGTAATTGCACCCGGCGTAATCGAGCGTAAGTCCGTCGATCAACCAATTCAAACTGGTTATAAAGCCGTTGATACCATGGTGCCTATCGGTCGTGGTCAACGTGAACTTATCATCGGTGACCGTCAGACGGGTAAAACCGCGCTAGCTATCGATGCGATCATCAATCAGAAAGATTCTGGCATCAAATGTGTGTACGTGGCTATTGGCCAGAAAGCATCTACTATCGCAAACGTTGTTCGTAAACTCGAAGATCACGATGCGCTTAAAAACACCATCGTAGTTGTAGCCTCAGCATCAGAATCAGCCGCGCTTCAATACCTAGCACCTTATGCGGGTTGTACCATGGGCGAATACTTCCGTGACCGCGGTGAAGATGCACTGATCATCTATGATGACCTATCAAAACAAGCCGTCGCTTACCGTCAAATCTCATTGCTACTTAAACGCCCACCGGGTCGTGAAGCCTTCCCTGGCGACGTATTCTACCTTCACTCACGCCTACTAGAACGTGCGGCACGAGTAAATGCAGAATACGTTGAGAAGTTCACAAATGGTGAAGTGAAAGGCCAAACAGGTTCATTAACCGCGCTTCCGATCATTGAAACTCAAGCGGGTGACGTATCGGCGTTTGTACCAACCAACGTAATCTCAATTACTGATGGTCAGGTTTTTCTACAAACCCAACTATTCAACTCAGGTCTCCGTCCTGCTGTTGACCCAGGTATCTCGGTATCTCGTGTGGGTGGTGCAGCACAGTGCAAGATCATCAAGAAACTGTCTGGTGGTATTCGTACATCATTAGCTCAATACCGTGAGTTAGCCGCATTTGCTCAGTTCTCTTCTGACCTAGACGACATGACGCGCAAGCAGCTTGATCATGGTGAGCGTGTAACCGAACTGATGAAACAAAAGCAATACTCGCCGATGTCTGTCGCAGAGCAAGCAACGGTTATCTACGCAGCAGAAAAAGGCTATTTGGCTGACGTAGAGTTGCACAAAGTTGCGCGTTTTGAAGAAGAATTAATTGCTTACGCAAAGGGCCAAAACCCAGAGTTGTTCGACACCATTAACGCTAACGGTGACTACAACGACGAGATCGACAGTGCACTTGCAAAGCTTCTCGGTGACTTTGTAGCGTTGAAAGCTTGGTAAACGCTCCGGTTTGTTGGCTGGAAATCAAAACAAATTAGGAGCAGATGATGGCAAATACTAAAGAAATTCGCACCAAGATAGGCAGTGTTAGTAACACTCAGAAAATCACCAGTGCAATGGAGATGGTTGCGGCAAGTAAGATGCGTAAGGTTCAAGACAATATGACGCTAACACGTCCATATGCCGAGAACATGCGCAAAGTTATCTCTCATGTCGCATCAGGGTCGCTGGAATACCAGCACCCCTACCTTCAACAGCGTGAACCAAAACGCGTTGCTTACATCATTATTTCGTCCGATCGAGGCTTATGTGGTGGCTTGAACTCGAATTTGTTCAAGAAAGTGTTAGAAGAAATGGAGATGTGGCGTACCAAAGGCGTTGAGGTAGAAACGACCCTAATTGGTTCAAAAGCTATCTCATTTTTCCAACGCAGCGGCAATGTTATCGCGCAAACGTCAGGCCTTGGTGACGCGCCTAAATTAGAAGACATTTTAGGTACGGTTAACGCGATGCTAGGGCATTACGACGACGAAAAAATCGACAGCTTGTATCTCGTGTATAACCAGTTCATCAACACCATGGTTCAAGAACCAACGACCTTGCAGTTGCTGCCCCACCCTTCAGATTCTGAGGCCGATGGAGGCGTGAAAAAAGCACGTCGTTGGGACTACATCTACGAACAAGCACCAAGAGACATCCTCTCTGAGCTGTTACATCGATACATTGAATCACAAGTGTATCAAGGCATCGTAGAGAGCATTGCCTGTGAGCAAGCAGCCCGAATGGTGGCCATGAAAGCGGCGACCGATAACGCAGGCCAACTCATCGATGATTTGCAGTTGGTATACAACAAAGCACGACAGGCTGCCATTACCCAAGAACTGAGTGAAATAGTCTCAGGTGCTCAAGCTGTCTAAGTGCAGACAAGAGTGGGTTAAGAATAGAATTTGAGGATTTAGAGATGAGTGTTGGAAAAATAGTTAAAGTTATCGGCGCGGTGGTAGACGTCGAGTTCAGCGGCGGCAACAGCCCACGCGTTTATGATGCATTGAAAGTGACGAGCGAGGAAGCAAGCTCTCTCGTATTGGAAGTTCAGCAACAACTGGGTGGCAGTATCGTTCGTTGTATTGCAATGGGTACGTCAGATGGCTTGCGCCGCGGCCTAACTGTTGAAAACACCGGTTCTCCAATCACCGTTCCTGTGGGCGAAGAAACCTTAGGCCGTATCATGAACGTTCTTGGTCAGCCTATCGATGAATGCGGTGAAATCGGTCAAAAAGAAAGCTACGAAATTCACCGAGAAGCACCCTCTTATGAAGAACAAGCAAACAGCACTGAACTTCTTGAGACCGGCGTTAAGGTTATCGACCTTATTTGTCCGTTCGCAAAGGGCGGTAAAATCGGTCTGTTCGGTGGTGCTGGCGTAGGTAAAACCGTCAACATGATGGAGCTTATCAACAACATCGCCAAAGCACACTCAGGTCTCTCTGTATTTACCGGTGTTGGTGAGCGCACTCGTGAAGGTAACGACTTCTACTACGAGATGAAAGAAGCGGGTGTTCTAGACAAAGTAGCCATGGTTTACGGCCAAATGAACGAGCCACCGGGAAACCGTCTACGTGTAGCATTGACTGGCCTGACTATGGCTGAGCGCTTCCGTGATGAAGGTCGTGACGTACTGTTGTTCATTGATAACATTTACCGTTACACGCTTGCGGGGACTGAGGTGTCAGCACTGTTAGGTCGTATGCCTTCAGCAGTAGGTTACCAACCAACACTCGCTGAAGAGATGGGTGTACTGCAAGAGCGTATCACTTCGACTAGACAAGGCTCTATCACGTCTATCCAAGCGGTATACGTACCTGCCGATGACTTGACTGACCCATCGCCAGCAACAACCTTTGCTCACTTAGATGCGACCGTTGTACTGTCTCGTAACATCGCGGCATTGGGCCTCTACCCTGCAATCGACCCATTGGATTCAACATCTCGCCAATTGGACCCGCTTGTGGTTGGTCAAGAACACTACGACATTGCACAAAAAGTCCAAACAACGCTGCAACGCTACAAAGAGCTAAAAGACATCATCGCGATTCTTGGTATGGATGAGCTGTCTACTGAAGACAAACAAACGGTATCTCGCGCTCGTAAGATTGAACGTTTCTTAACTCAGCCTTACCACGTGGCAGAAGTGTTTACCGGTCAGAAAGGCGTATTTGTACCGCTAAGCGAAACACTAAGAGGCTTTAAAGGCCTGTTAGGCGGCGAATATGACGATATCCCAGAGCAAGCATTCTTGTACTGTGGTTCTATCGACGAAGTGCTTAACAAAGCAAAATCACTCTAAGAGGCAGGTGCACCATGGCTATCGGAATTACAGATAATACATTTCAACTTAATATTGTAAGTGCGGAAGGTACGCTGTTTTCAGGTCCAGCGTATGCCCTAGCCGTTTCTGGCGCTGATGGTGAGCTGGGGATCCGCCCGGGTCACTCCCCGCTTCTCAGTAAAATAAAGCCTGGCGTGACAGTGTTTGTCACAGACCCTAAGTCAGAGGGACAAGTGCTTTATGTTTCTGGCGGGATGCTAGAAGTTCAGCCGGATGTGGTAACGGTGTTAGCCGATACTGCCTTGCACGGCCAAGATATTGACCGCGCTCGCGCAGAAGAAGCGAAATATGCAGCCCTAGAGAATATCAATAAGGGCAATGTAGACATCAACTTTGCACAAGCTCAGCTTGAACTCGCAAAAGCCGTTGCTCAGCTTCGCGCATCAGAACTGACGTCTTCTCGCACTCGACACTGAGAATAAGCGTTATTGGCCGTTAGCTGTGCTAGCAAACAAATACAAAAAAGGCTCACTAACTAGTGAGCCTTTTGATATCTGCGTAACGTAAAACCTAGGTCTAACGTTGCTTGATGTTCAAACGAATAGTTTTAAAAGATTCGTTTTAGAAAAGCAGTTTAGAGCAGTCGTTTAGAACTGTAGTTTAAAAGAATTCAATCGAGTTACGGCCGCTTTTGTCGTCACGTGTTGGCTTTGGCGTATCCGCTTTCTTTTTCGGCTTTTTTTCTTTCTTCTCTTTTTTCTCTTTCTTTGGTTCAGCCGTTGCGCTTAGCATTTCTGCTTTGCTTTTCTTAGATTCTTTCTTCTTAGAATCCTTTTTAGACTGACCTTTCTTCGCCTTGTTCTCTTTTTTAGGCGCTTCTTTCTTTTTCGGCTGTTCTGATTCTTCTTGTACTGGCTGATCACACACCACTACATAGTACTCTTGGTTGAATTCAAAGAAGTCGCCATCGTACATTTTACGACGTTTACGAGTTTCTAATTCACCATTAACCGCTACATAACCTTCAGAAATGATGTGTTTAGCTTCACCGCCACCACTCACTAAGTTAGCAATTTTAAACACTTTGTAGAGTTCGATGGGCTGAGACGATACATCAATACCAATTGCTTCAATCTCAATCTCTTCGCCTTCTTCGCCCAGCTCTTGACCTTCGTAGTCAGCGTCTTCGTAATGTTCTTGGTCCATGGTGACCTCTACCTAAATATGTACTTCTGAAATATTGGGCGCAGTGTAATCTTAAAACAACAAAATGACCATGTTGAATTCACCGAGCACTCTTTTGTTCTCGTTACGCACCCACTTTATAGCGCACCACCAACATTCGAAAGGCTGACAAGTTGCTTGGTGTATTCATGTTGCGGATTACCAAACAAAGTCTCAGTGTCGCCCTTCTCTATCACCTCGCCAGCTTTCATCACAATGGTGTAATGACATAAGGATTTCACGACATTCAGATCATGACTGATAAACAAATAGGTCAGGCCATACTTTTCTTGAAGTGACTTCAGCAAATCCAGTACTTGAGCTTGAACGGTTCTGTCGAGTGACGATGTTGGTTCATCGAGCAAGATAAACTCTGGCTTAAGGATCAAAGCACGAGCAATCGCAATTCGCTGCCTTTGACCGCCAGAAAACTCATTTGGGTAACGGTGACGAGTTTCAGGATCGAGGTCAACCTCTTTCATTACGTCACAGATGCGTTGGTCGAGTTCGTGCTCATCGAATTGTTGATGCACTAACAAACCTTCGCCAATCACCTGAGCGACCGACATTCTCGGGTTTAGCGCAGAAAACGGGTCTTGGAAGACCACTTGCATACGGCTTCTAAACGGAAGCATCTGTTTTCGATCTAAACCTTGAAGCTGTTCACTCGAGTAGGTAATTGACCCTTCACTATCCACCAGCTTAAGTATCGCCATACCAGTCGTCGATTTACCAGAACCACTTTCGCCAACTAAACCGATTGAGTGCCCTTTCTTCAAAGTGAACTCCATGTCGGTTACGGCTTTGACATGAGAAATGGTTCGCTTGAATAAACCGCCCGTGATCGGGAACCAAACACGAAGTTGATTTACATCGAGTAGCGGTTTGCTTTCGGGTGACACAGGAACGGGCAAGCCTTTCGGGTCAGAGTTGATAAGCTTTTGCGTATAAGGGTGAGCAGGCGCATTAAACAGGGTATGACAGTCGTTACTTTCAACCAAGCGACCATCTTTCATTACCGCTACTCTGTCGGCAATCTTACGAACGATACTTAAGTCATGAGTAATGAAAAGCATCGCCATACCCAATTCTTGTTGCAGGTCTTTCAACAAATCCAAAATCTGCGCTTGTACCGATACATCCAATGCGGTTGTCGGCTCATCAGCGATAAGTAGCTCAGGTTCGTTAATCAGAGCCATTGCGATCATTACACGCTGACGCTCTCCACCTGATAGCTCGTGTGGGTACGCTGATATCTTCTGCTCTGGGTAACGAATACCCACCTTTGAAAGCCACTCTATCGCCAAGGCTTGAGCTTTATTGGTTCGCATACCTCGGTGAATCGCGAGGGTTTCAACCAGCTGCTTACCGACTCGATGAAGTGGATTAAGCGAAACCATAGGCTCTTGAAAGATCATGCCAATGCGGCCACCACGAATCCCTCGCAATTGCCTTTCAGAACAACTCAGAATATCGGTGCCAGAGAAGTTAATCTTACCGTTTAAGTAGTGCGATGAACCTTTAGGTAACAGCTTTAAAATCGAGTTAGCCGTGACCGATTTACCGGAGCCACTCTCGCCCACCAGCGCGAGTGTCTCACCTTTGTATATCTCCAACGAGACGTCTTGCGTCACTTGTTCTATCGAGTCTTTACGCCCAAACCCGACAGACAATTTATCTATGGTCAGAACTGGAGATGCATTCGAAGCCTCTGCTGTTGACCCTGAAGCAGGAACTGTATTTGAAGTCATAACCTATCCTTACTTCTGTTGATGTGGGTCGAAAGCATCACGCACCGCTTCACCAACGAAGACAAGTAACGTCAACATCAATGAAAGTACGACGAAAGCAGAAATGCCAAGCCAAGGCGCTTGCAAGTTAGCTTTACCTTGCGCCAATAGCTCACCTAATGAAGGCGAACCCGCAGGCAAACCAAAGCCTAAGAAATCTAACGACGTTAATGTGGTGACCGAGCCTGAAAGGATAAACGGCATCATGGTTAACGAAGCCACCATCGCGTTGGGTAGCATGTGGCGAAGCATAATGCGTTTGTCGTCAACGCCCATGGCTTGCGCGGCTCTTACATAATCAAAGTTTCGACAACGTAGGAATTCAGCTCGCACAATCCCAACCAAACTCATCCAACTGAACAGCACCATAATCCCTAGCAACCACCAGAAATTCGGTTCAATGAAGCTCGACAGAATGATCAGCAAGAATAAGGTCGGCATTCCAGACCAGACTTCAATGAAGCGCTGCCCAAACAAGTCGACCCAACCACCGTAGTAACCTTGCGTTGCCCCGACAACTACGCCGACTACGCTCGATACAATCGTCAGAATAAAACCAAACAGAACAGAGATACGGAACCCATAAATGATGCGGGCCAATACATCTCGCCCTTTATCATCGGTTCCAAGCCAGTTCACTGAATCTGGCTCCGATGGCACCGCGCCCGAAATATCGAAGTTTATCGTATCGTAGCTAAACGGAATGATGGGCCACACGATGTAACCGCTGTCTTCAATGAGTTCGATAACATAAGGATCTTTGTAGTCGGCTTCGGTTTCAAACTCACCACCAAACTCTGTCTCGGCATACTCATTAATGACAGGTACAAACCACTGATTATCATAAGAAACCAAGAGTGGCTTGTCGTTGGCGATGATCTCAGCGAACAGGCTCAATCCAAACAAAATGGTAAATATCCAAAGGGAGATAAAACCACGCTTGTTTGCTTTAAAACGTAACCAACGAGCTTCAGCTAAAGGGTTGTTAAACATTTATTATCAATACCTTGTTATTCGTTCGCCATTAACGCGCTTCAAAATCAATTCGAGGATCAACCCAGGTATACGTCAGGTCGGAGATAATGCTCAGCACCAAGCCAAGCAAGGTCATGATATAGAGAGAACTAAACACCACTGGGTAATCTCGCTGAATAGTCGACTCAAAGCCAAGCAGGCCGATGCCTTCGAGTGAAAACATCACTTCAATCAACATAGAACCCGTGAAGAAAATACTAATAAATGCACTCGGGAAACCGGCAATAATGATCAGCATGGCGTTACGGAAAACGTGCTTGTAGAGAATACTGCTCTCGTCCAAGCCTTTCGCTCTCGCGGTGACCACATATTGCTTATTGATTTCATCAAGGAAGGAGTTTTTGGTCAACATACTGAGTGTGGCGAAACCGCCGATGACCATAGCGAAAATAGGCAAAGCCAAATGCCAGAAGTAATCGCCAATTTGTTGATACCAATTCAGTTGGTCGAAATTACTCGACACGAGTCCACGTAACGGGAACCAACTGAAGTAGTTACCACTCGCAAACAAAATAATCAGGATAATCGCAAACAAAAAGCCCGGAACGGCATAACCGACAATCACCACCGCACTCGACCAAATATCAACCCGAGAACCGTGATGTATCGCCTTCATGATGCCCAAGGGTATCGAGATCACGTAGATGATTAACGTACTCCACAACCCTAAAGAAATGGAGACGGGCAGCCGCTCGATGATTAAATCAATAACGTTACCGCCCTTAAATAGGCTTTCACCAAAGTTAAAGGTTGCGTAATTTTTCAACATATCGAAGTAACGAACATGAATTGGCTTATCAAAACCAAACTGCTTTTTGATCTCTTCAACCACTTCAGGATCAAGCCCGCGTGAGCCTTTATAGCCACTGGCAGACGCTTGGTCACTTTCGCTTAAATCAACTTCTTTTCCACCACCAGAAAAGCGCTCCATAATTCCAGAGTTATGCCCTTCTAATTGGGCAACAGCTTGCTCCACCGGGCCACCAGGGGCGATCTGAATGATGAAAAAGTTGATGGTGATGATCGCCCACAACGTGGGGATCACCAACAATAAACGTCGAAATATATACGCGGCCATGCTAACTAACTCCTAGCGACGTTTTTCAGGAAGCAATGCCGCCTTCTCTTCTGAAATCCACCATGTATCGATACCTAAATCGTATTTAGGCAATACATCTGGACGCTCAAACTTGTCCCACATTGCTACGCGATATTCACCAACGTGCCATTGAGGGATGTTATAGAAATTCCACTGCAATACACGGTCGAGTGAACGACCTAACGTAAGAAGTTTTTCAGGGTGCTGTTGGTTACGCGCAATTTCTTCTGTTAACGCGTCAACCACCGGATCCATCACACCTGCAGTATTGTAAGTAGAATCAATATAGTTAGAATTCCAAACGATCATTAAGTTCGGGCTAGGAAAAGGGTTTGCGGAAAATGACGAAGAGATCATATCAAAATCGCGATCACGCCAACGCTTGATGTATTGCGTGGTATCTATGGTACGGATCTTCATCTCGATACCCATGCGCTTCAAGTTCTTCTGAACCGGCGTTGCAATACGCTCCGTGGTTGGGCTGTAAATCAACAACTCAAATGACAGCGGCTTGCCGGTCATTTCGTTGGTCATCACTTTGTCTTTCAGTACCCAACCCGCCTCTTTCAGCAATTTGAAAGCAGTACGCATCTGGCTACGAATACGCCCGCTGCCATCGGTGACTGGAGGCTGGAATTCTTCGGTAAATACTCGCGGAGGGATCTGATCTTTGTACTGAGACAACAACTCGACTTCAGCCTCGCTTGGTAACCCCTTCGCTTCATAGTCGGTATTCTGGAAGTAACTACGAGTACGTTTGTACTGGCCGTAGAACATATTCTTGTTCATCCACTCAAAGTCCATCGCATAGGTTAACGCTTCACGCACCTTAGGGTCAGAGAACACCGGAGATTGAATGTTGAAGACAAAACCTTGAGCCGTTTCAGGCTTCTCGTGGTTGATCTCTTCTTTAATGATGTAGCCTTTATCGAAGTTCACGCCTGTGTAAGAGTTGGCCCAGAACTTAGCCGAGTTCTCGGTTCGAAGATCGAACTCCCCTGCTTTAAAAGCTTCCAACATTACCGTGTCGTCACGGTAGTAATCGTATTGCACTTGCTTGAAGTTATTACGGCCAACGTTGACTGGTAGGTCTGCTGCCCAGTAGTTTTCATCTAGGCCGTAGGTCACACTTTGCCCAGATTTATATCTAATGATCTTATAGGGACCACTGCCTACTGGTGGCTCACTTAGAGGTTCAGACAGCTTTCTGTCTTTCCAGAAATGCTTCGGCAACACACGAGTGCTTTGCGCAAAGCTAAACAGCTTCTCGCGGTTTGGCTTGTTCATCTCAATTCGAACAACCAAATCAGAGACAGCCGTTACTGATTCAATCTCTTTGTAATACACGCGATACTGAGGCACACCTTCTTTCGAAAACTTGTCAAAGGTGAAGGCAACATCGTGAGCCGTGATTGGTTTACCATCTTGGAATTTAGCATTTGGGTTGATGTTGATTTCCATCCAAGTGAAATCACTGGCGTAGCGAACCTTTGAGGCGATCAATGGATAATACGCATCAATCTCGTCGCTCGGAGAAAACATCAAGGTATCGTAAATCTCCCCCGTATAGCTGGCAGCAACGCCGCGGGAACCGAATCGATTAAAGCTATCGTAGGTACCTATGCTGCCATAAGTCACTTTGCCTACTTTTGGCGCATCAGGGTTAACGTAATCGAAGTGAGTGAAATCGGCTGGATATTTTGCTTCACCAAAACCAACCAATTGTGTGGTTTCAATAACGGTGACAGTAGGAGTTGATTCGGTATCAGAAGCGTGTGTGACGGAGGGATATAGAGCAATAAGCGGCAGCATGACTGCACATGACTTCAAATTAGACCTGAAAAACTGAGTGCGCTGCAAGGCTTTGCTTCGGAAATCTGTTCCCATTTGACTCTCCCTTCAAATGTTATGAATTCTATATTCAAGTTGATTAATCGGCTTTGAATGCATGCCGTTAAAACAAGTATAGGTTCAAATCTAACATCATGTAATAACTAATAAAACCATCAGCACTTCATCTCTGACGGTTTATTTACAATTAACTCGTCACCGCTCGAAGTTATTGGATGCAGTTGGCGCTGATTGCTTTGATTCCTTTAATTAGCTTGGTGGCGCTGGAAAGAACGGGGGAAGGAGATTGCTCTAGCGAGAATGACATAAGCCTCCACGGTTTAGATTCCCTTTGATTCGCTTTGAAAGTGAAATTTAGGTTCTAAATAATCAACAAACTATACTTTACTGGAGTATCCTTGCTGCTTAGGTCTAAATGGAATGACACTTTGAACAAACCAAACCACATAACATTTGCAACGTTCAACCTGCTGAACTATCTCGAACCGCCGAATGCGTATTATGATTTTGAGAACATCTACAGCTTCGAAGAATGGCAGAAGAAGCAACATTGGATGGCTGAAGCGATTCGTTCATTAGATTGTGATGTGATTGGCTTTCAAGAGATATTTAGCCCGAAGTCTTTAGAGCAATTGATGAACAAGCTAGGTTATCCATACTTTGCTGTAGTCGATAGCGCAGACGTTGAAGATGATTACCTATACACCTCACCTGTCGTTGGTATCGCATCCCGCTACCCGATTGAAAACGTGCAGCCTGTTACGCCTGATTCAGAGCTACTTTCAGCCTTCAACCTTGGCGACAAATTCTCATTCAACCGAACACCTGTTCACGCCACCATTACGTTACCCCATTTAGGTTCAACCGACTGTTATGTTGTGCATTTCAAATCGCAACGTCCGACGGAACCAAGAATTGAATCTATCGATGTGGATAACGCTCAGCAAGGTGAAAAACCACAAAGTGACACGCTCACTCGCTTCCACCAAGAACAACTTGGCTCTTGGTTATCTAGCGTTCAGCGCGGCCTTGAAGCTCAGATGCTGCATCAATACATCACCAATCATCGTTACCAAACCGATCAGCCTGTTGTGTTAATGGGTGACTTTAATAAGCCTCTATTCAACGACGAGTTTAAAGGGCTATTAAGTTATTCAATAAACAGAGACGAAAACAGCAAGCATTGGCTTTCCCACTTCCGGTTAAAAGACAGCTGGGATATTTATCATCAATTGCATGAACAAGATTTGCTCGAACAACGCAAACCAACGCACTACTACGGTGCGTCTGGATCTGTACTGGACTACATTTTGATGTCCAATGAGTTCGATTGTCAGAACTCATCGAGCTTGATGGAGATCTCTCGCTACACAGTGCTCGACCATCACCTCATCAATCCCAGCTTTGAACACGACCAATTCAGTACTGACCATGCCATCGTTGCTGTCACCGCTCATATCCGTGAAGCCTAGCTATTCGATTACATCTTCAATCGAGAGTTACCTGAGTTGAACATGAAAAAAACCGCAGTCAAAAACTGCGGCCTTCCACTTTAGCCAAACGGGTTGAGCCAACCGACGCCCCATTTAGAAACCGATTTACCGTTTAGCAAAGTGTGAAACTTAGAATGTGTACATTGCGCCAAGATAGAATGAAGCCAATACGATATCTTTCTCTACCTTTTTTCGGTTCCAAGAGTTGCCCTCGTCAACTTCTACTGTAAATGCATCGGCTTCATAACCAAGTCTCAGGCTTAACTCAGAAAGCTTTTCTGGGGTGTACTCAACGCCAAAACCAACTCGTACACCTGCACCTGAATCATCGAAATCAGAACTTGAAGGACGTGAACCGTCTGCATACTTCATATCGAGATCGATTGAAGATAAGCCAATTGTACCAAATGGGCGAACGCCATTATCAAACGTATAACCAAGGTTTGCAGCAATCGAAAAGACTTGAGGAGTCCATGTAAAGCCAGCGTTGCTTCTTAAAGGATATTTAGCAACCACATCACCATAATCCGTGTACTGAAGCTCAAGTGATACAATACGGTTAAACTTATAGCCAGCAATGATACGGTAAGCATTGTCTTCTGCTTCAAACGTCACTGGCTCTTTAATTGATGAAAATAGTCCACCATCATCGACGCCAGAAGTACCAATGGCACCACCTAGATACAAACCACTGTCCGCTGCCATTACATTGTTTGCTGCAAATGCTGACATCATTGCGATGCTTAGAATTAATTTATTGCCCATTACTACTTGACCTTACTTAATGCAAATCAAGATTGTTACGCCTTCCTGTGCTGCACAATCTTGTTAGAGTTACCCGACACCCCGTCGAATTCGCGAACATGATAGGCTCACAGAAAACAAAAAAATAAATAAAAATGTAATCACTTTATAACCCCAGACAACAGAATTAGTTAAAACACCATAAGAGCCTGAATAAAAAAGAAATAAAAAAACACCTAACGTTTGTTTGAACAATCTATTCCCTTCCAAATCATCCGGTTTTTAGGTTTTTCCACCTCGCACTTACGCAAGCTTACTTTCAAGAGTGGCGTGATTTTGCATAATCCACACGCTTTAGTAGCTTGCGACTTAACTCAATCTCAACCATTCAGAATAAGACGAATAGAAACACGATGAACCACACAATAGAGCTCAACGGCTTAATCATTGATACTGACTCTCGAACGATTACTAATGAACAGGGGAATAAAATCACTTTACGCCCTCACCTACTTTCGGTGCTCTGTTTACTAACAGAAAATCTAGGAGATCCCGTTTCTAGGGAAGATATTATTGATATGTGCTGGGAAGGGGAACTCACCTCTCCTCACATACTTGCTAACGTCATCTATAATCTGCGTAATGTTTTTACGCGCTTAAGAACACCAGACATTCAGATAACCACAATCACCAAGTTTGGCTACATTTTGTCGGTTGACCCCACTTAATTAAATTTAAGCGACACTACATTGTGTCAAAACTGTATGAGCAACAAGCCGTAGCGCACTCTTTATATCTCCATTGTGAACGTATTTATGCAATCAATGGCGTTGATTAAGATCACTAAAAAACGCCCCATCGAAACGTTTCGATGATCGTTATCACACTCTAGCAAAGTGAAGAGTGCAAATGACAAATCAGACACTATTATCAGTATCGAAACGTTTCGATGGTTTTTCTTGAGTTGTTCTCAACCCATTAAACGTTATTTTTCGATAGGTCGTGATATGAAAAAAAGTACTCTAATTAATTCTGAACTCTCTTACTTAGTGGCGACTCTTGGCCACACAGATGAAATCACGATTTGTGACGCGGGCTTGCCGATTCCAGATCACGTAACTCGTATTGATCTTGCCTTAACTCATGGTGTTCCGAGCTTTCAGCAAACAGTAAAAACCATGCTGGATGAATCTCAGATTGAAGGCGTTGTGATTGCAGAAGAGTTTGCGAAAGTAAGCCCAGACCATCACGCTGCACTGATTGATTTAGTTAAGACAGAAGAAGCGCGTTGCGGCAAATCGCTTTCGATTACTTACATCACTCATGAAGAATTCAAAGAGCGAACGCATGACAGCCGCGCGGTTATTCGCACTGGCGAATGCACGCCATACGCAAATGTTATTTTCCAAGCTGGCGTAACCTTTTAACTCAAGCTCAGCATTTGAACCTAAGCGCAACGACAGCTCAGTGTCATCACTGAACCAAAACAATCAAATACAACTGGCCCCGAGTAAAGGAACCGACATGACTCAAGCCATTTTAGAACTTAGCTCAATTGAGAAAGCCTTCCCAGGTGTTAAAGCACTAGATAAGGCGAGCCTCAACGTTTACCCAGGGCGCGTAATGGCGTTAATGGGGGAAAACGGTGCAGGTAAATCAACGTTGATGAAAGTGCTTACCGGCATTTACCACTTGGACGGCGGCACTATCGCATACCAAGGTAAACCCGCAGCATTTAAAGGACCACGTGATTCACAACAAGCCGGCATTAGCATCATTCACCAAGAGTTGAACCTAATTCCTGAGCTAACCATCGCCGAGAACATCTTCTTAGGTCGTGAAATCACAGGCACCATGGGACGTATCTTGTGGAACGAAATGTACCAAGAAGCGGACAAGCTACTTAAACGCCTTAACGTAAAACACAGTTCAAAAACTCCTTTAGGTCAGCTAAGCCTTGGTGAGCAGCAAATGGTAGAGATAGCGAAAGCCCTATCGTTTGAATCTAAGGTCATCATCATGGATGAGCCAACGGATGCACTAACCGATACCGAAACTGAGTCTCTATTTAAAGTAATTAACGAACTACGTGATGAAGGCTGTGGCATTGTTTACATCTCTCACCGTTTGAAAGAGATCTTTGAGATTTGTGATGACATCACCGTGCTTCGTGACGGTAAGTTCATTGGACAATGTGAAGTAAAAGACACCGACGAAGATGGCCTAATCGAGATGATGGTTGGCCGTAAACTGGACGAGCAATATCCACGTATCGGACAGAGCCACGGTGAAACCTGCCTTGAAGTGATTGGCCTGACTGGTTCTGGTGTTCATGACGTGAGCTTTACTCTAAAGCGCGGCGAGATTCTTGGTGTATCTGGCCTAATGGGTGCAGGTCGTACCGAACTGATGAAAGTGATTTACGGTGCCCTTCCAAGTGAACGCGGCGTCATCAACCTAGAAAACAAAACCATCAACCCGGTAAGCCCGAAAGATGGCTTGGCGAATGGCATTGCTTACATCTCTGAAGACCGTAAAGGCGATGGCTTAGTTCTAGGGCTTTCAGTGAAAGAGAATATGTCTTTATGTTCACTTGACCTACTGACAAAGAGCGGTCAAATCCAACATAAAGACGAAGTGATCGCCGTGGATGACTTCATCAAGATCTTCAACATCAAAACCCCGACTCGCGAGCAAATCATTGGCAACCTTTCTGGTGGTAACCAACAGAAAGTGGCTATCGCTAAAGGCTTGATGACAAAACCAAAAGTATTGATTCTCGATGAGCCAACGCGTGGTGTCGATGTCGGTGCTAAGAAAGAGATTTACCAACTCATTAATAAATTTAAAGCCGACGGCATGAGCATTATTTTGGTCTCATCTGAAATGCCAGAAGTGTTAGGAATGAGTGACCGCATCATGGTGATGCATGAAGGCCGTGTAAGCGGTGAATTTGATGCTAAAGAAGCAAACCAAGAATTATTACTGGCGTGTGCGGTCGGTAAAAAGATCAACGAGGACGCAGCATGAGTACTAAAACCATGAGCAAAACAACTGAAACTGAAGCGCCAAAGAAAAAACCATTAATCAGCAAAGAGTGGCTGATTGATCAAAAGTCATTGATTGCTTTGATCTTCCTGATTGTTGTCGTTTCTTTCCTAAACCCAAACTTTTTTACTGTCGACAACATTCTGAATATCCTGCGTCAAACCTCAGTTAACGCGATTATCGCAGTCGGTATGACACTGGTTATTTTAACCGCGGGTATCGACTTGAGTGTCGGCTCTGTACTTGCGCTTTGTGGTGCATTCGCAGCCAGCATGATTGGCATGGAAATCCCTGTGATGATCGCAGTGCCAACCGCTCTAGTAGCTGGTGCAGCATTAGGTGCTATTAGTGGTGTGATTATCGCTAAGGGTAAAGTCCAAGCCTTCATCGCAACGCTTGTAACCATGACACTACTTCGCGGCGTAACCATGGTTTACACCGACGGTCGCCCTATCTCAACAGGCTTCACAGACACAGCAGACGCATTCGCTTGGTTCGGTACAGGCTACGCAATGGGCATCCCAGTTCCAGTATGGATCATGGTCGTGGTGTTCGCAGCAGTATGGTACCTATTAAACCACACACGCTTTGGTCGCTACGTTTACGCACTGGGTGGCAACGAATCAGCAACTCGCCTATCAGGCATCGACGTAGACAAAGTGAAAATCGGCGTTTACGCAATCTGTGGCCTGCTAGCTGCAGTGGCTGGCATCATCGTGGCATCGCGTTTGTCATCTGCTCAACCTACCGCAGGTATGGGTTATGAGCTAGACGCCATCGCAGCCGTGGTTCTTGGCGGCACAAGCTTAGCGGGTGGTCGTGGTCGTATCATGGGTACATTGATAGGTGCACTGATAATCGGCTTCCTAAACAACGCCCTAAACCTATTAGACGTATCTTCTTACTACCAGATGATTGCAAAAGCAGTGGTTATTCTTCTGGCAGTATTGGTCGACAACAAAAACAAATAAGACTCTAGTTTGAGTCAATGCAACACCCTGCTTTATCTATAGAAAACCCATAGAAAAAGCACCTTTAATGAAAAGATCTATCAGTAACAAACCTATAAACATTAAATCTATAAATAATGTAACAACGAGCTAGGGTTATCCAACCTAGCTCACCCTACATAAAGGACTTACACCATGAAAAAATTAGCGACTCTTATTTCTGCTGCCCTTCTTTCTACAACAGTATCTGTGTCTGCACAGGCGCAAGATACAATGGCAATCGTTCTGTCTACACTGAATAACCCATTCTTTGTAACCATGAAAGATGGCGCAGAAGCGAAAGCAGAAGAGCTAGGCTACAAGCTTATCGTTCTTGATTCTCAAAACGATCCAAGCAAAGAGCTATCGAACATTGAAGATCTAACCATTCGTGGTGTTAAGGCAATCCTGATTAACCCAACGGATTCAGATGCAGTGTCTAACGCGATTCGTATTGCTAACCGTTCAAACATCCCTGTACTGACACTAGACCGTGGTGCAAGCCGTGGTGACGTAGTGAGCCACATTGCTTCTGATAACGTAATTGGCGGTGAAATGGCGGGTCACTACATCATGGAAAAAGTGGGCGAGAAAGCGAAAGTAATTCAACTTGAAGGTATCGCGGGTACATCGGCTGCTCGTGAACGTGGCGAAGGCTTCATGAACGCAGTAAACGGCAGCGACCTTGAGCTTCTTGCAAGCCAACCTGCTGATTTCGACCGTACTAAAGGTCTGAACGTAATGGAAAACTTGCTTGCTGCTAACCCAGATGTACAAGCGGTATTCGCTCAAAACGATGAAATGGCACTAGGTGCTCTTCGCGCCGTTCAAGCTTCAGGTAAAGAAGTGATGATCGTTGGCTTTGATGGCACTGAAGACGGTATCGCTGCTGTTAACCGCGGCCTACTAGGCGCAACGGTTGCACAACAGCCTGACCTAATCGGTTCTTTAGGTATTGAAATAGCAGACAAAGTACTGAAAGGCGAGACAGTAGACGAGTACGTACCAGTAGCTCTAAAAATCATCGCTAAGTAAGCTTGTTTGTTACTAAGTAATTCAGTTTAACGCTGAGATCTAATTAAGCAGGGAGTCCCCTATCTCCCTGCTCATTAGCTCACTAACTTGCTGACTTAAGAAAAAACAAAAAAAACCGACAGTGCATCGCTGTTTCTCATAAGCCGTCTAACAAGGCGAGCAATTTACGTAATGAGAAAGACCCATGCATTTTCAAATACGATATATCATAAGGCTCGTATCATGACTCAACTGATTGTTTTAGGTAGCGTTAACGCTGACCACGTACTGCAAGTTCCTTCTTTCCCTCGTCCGGGTGAAACCTTGATTGGCGGTAACTATCAGGTCATCCCTGGCGGCAAAGGCGCAAACCAAGCGGTAGCTGCAGCGCGATTAAACGCAGATATCGGCTTTATCGCCTGTGTCGGTGACGACCCATTCGGCATCAATATTCGTCAAGATTTTGCTAAAGATGGCATCAACATCGATGGTGTTATCGTTGCAGACAACACGCCGACAGGCATCGCGATGATCCAAGTATCAGCAACAGGTGAAAACAGCATTTGTCTTTCTGCTGAAGCCAACAACAAGCTGACTTGCGACCAAATTGAACCGCATCTAGAGAAGATTCGTGGCGCTAAATACCTTCTAACTCAACTTGAAACGCCAATTAAAGGCATTGAATACGCAGCAAAAGTAGCAAAAGAGAATGGCACTCAAGTTATTCTAAACCCGGCTCCTGCTCGTCCATTATCGGATTCATTACTTGCTTGTGTTGATGTGATCACACCCAACGAAACTGAAGCTGAAGTACTAACAGGCATTACCGTGACTGACAGCGCATCCGCTCATCAGGCAGCTTTGGCTTTGCACGCGAAAGGCATCGAGACTGTGATAATCACACTTGGCGCGAAAGGCGTTTGGGTAAGTAAAAACGACAAGGGCGAGCTTATTGCTGGGTTCCGCGTTGAAGCAACAGACACAACTGCTGCTGGCGATACCTTCAACGGCGCATTGGTGACAGGCTTACTTGAAGACATGCCACTTGAGCGTGCGATTAAGTTTGCTCATGCCGCTGCTGCTATTTCCGTAACTCGTTTTGGTGCTCAAACGTCGATTCCGAACCGTTCTGAAACCGATGCGTTTTTATCAGAGCAATTATCTGCCTAACTTTAGACCCATTTGAAGGCTTAACTCCTGAGCTAAACCGTAGTTAACGGATGTTAGCCTTCAAATTCGGTAACAACAAATAACAAGCATAAGCCCCTGTATTCAGGCAGAATATCGCGCAACGTGGCAAGTTACTCCCACAAGGATTTTTTATGGCAACAATGAAAGACGTCGCTCGGCTAGCAAAGGTTTCAACTTCAACCGTCAGCCATGTGATCAACAAGTCACGTTTTGTCAGTGAAGAGATAGCTGAGCGTGTTAACAGTGCGGCTAAAGAACTCAACTACGCACCCTCTGCATTGGCTCGTAGCTTGAAAATGAAGCAGACCAAAACCTTAGGTATGCTAGTAACTACCTCTACTAACCCATTCTTTGGTGAAGTAGTAAAAGGTGTTGAGCGTCGTTGCTACGAGAAAGGTTACAACCTTATCTTGTGTAACACCGAAGGCGACAGCGAGCGCATGAAATCATCTATCGATACCTTGCTGCAGAAGCGTGTCGATGGCCTAATGCTGATGTGCTCAACCCTTGAAGGCGAGCACATTGATGTATTTGAACGCTACCCAGAATTACCTATTGTTGTAATGGATTGGGGCCCAATGTTGTTCGCGAGTGATAAGATCCAAGATAACTCGCATCAAGGCGGCTACATGGCAACCAAGCACTTGATCGATAACGGTCACGCTCAAATTGGTTGTATCACTGGCCCACTGCACCGCAATCAAGCATCTTCTCGTTATCAAGGCTTCAAGCAAGCGATGGAAGAAGCGAAGCTCGAGATCAACCCTAAATGGATTGTTGAATCAAACTTCGAATGCGATGGCGGTTTTGACTCATACCAAACCTTAAAAGCGCGTGGCGAAATGCCATCGGCACTGTTTGTTAGCAATGACATGATGGCAATGGGTGTGATTCACGCTGCGGCTCAAGATGGCACATCGATTCCAAATGATCTTTCGATTATTGGCTACGATGACATCCACTTGTCTAAATACATGACCCCAGCTTTGAGCACTATCCACCAGCCAAAACACCGTTTAGGTAAAGCAGCCGTAGATACTCTATTGAACCGACTCAAAACCCCTGATGCGTATCCGCAGGTTGTTGAGTTAGAGCCAACGTTAGTTGAGCGAAGCAGCGTTAAAGCCATTTAAAGCGCCTTTCTACAAATCTAAGCAACTGTTCTAAACAACACATTTCAGGACGGGACACCCAAACAACAAAGGGCAAGGTTAACTAACCTTGCCCTTTTCGATTCTATTGCGTTTCACCCATCTTCTTAGCGGCTCTTTGCTAAATAGGTGGCCAGTTTCTGATAACTGCGTTTAGGATTATGTCCAAAAACCACAAAAGCATACAACCAAATAACAAGAAGCATTGAAAACAAACCTGACTGGAAACCATCGAGGTACAACTCAGGTAGCAAGTCGATTACCTTTTGATAGTTCGCAATTGAAATTGTTGTTTTACTGCTAATCAATTCATACGTTACATTTATTGGGCTGACTATGGCCCAAACTAAAAACCATGACACGCCTGCGACAGGCACTAAACTCAGTAGCGGCTTAAGTTGCTTAACCGGGAAAATGAAATACAAAAGCATAATCAAATACAGAGCGGCTAAAAATAAGCTCCATGCGTGAACACTGACTTCAAAAATCCGATAACGCTCATCGACATACATGATTAACACTACCGCCCCCAATACACCAAGCGATAATAATTTTCCCACATACCTCGTTCTAGAAAACCTAATCAATACATAACCAATCACAAGAAGAAAGCACGAAAGCCAAGCTAACACTTCTGGTTTGGTCTCAAAAAGACGAGGTGTTGCGGAATTAGACAAGATAAAGATCGCGTAGGTAGGAGCAATCATCAGAAACGCGATAAACACACGCACCAACATCCAAATCATATTTTTAATCATTACGCTCAAATCCACTCACTCGCATTATTTCAAAAATTACAGTTTTCCATTTGATGATAAAAAACCGGCAACAATCCGCTTCATCAAAAAACGCAAAAGTACTGAACAAAAAAACGACACTCTCAACCTTGGAAGCATATCTAACATCCTGATTTCTATAGTGCGACCATGCGTTACGCTATTTATATCAATAACTCAGACTTTTGTTCACACTATTTATGCATAAGCTTGCGTTATTATCGCTAAATTTATAAATTAAGTTGCATGCACACACCAATCGGTCACGCTTCTCTTAATATGGATATCAAGTACCACCATTTTGCCAAAACTTCGTTCTTCTTTGCCATTTCTTTCTTTTTTTTCATGGCATTGCTCATTCCTTTAACACCGTCTCATTACCAAACGTTAACCGAAGACACATCAAGGTTAGTAGAAACGAGGTTAGAAGGGATTCAATCAAGGTTCGACCGTTTTTTATCTGAAATTACCCCAGATCAGCCTTGCGACACGATTGTTAGACAACTTCGACAAAACGTTTTTGAAGCTGATTGGGTGAAAGAAGCCGCGGTGTTCGACAAAGAGAACCGATTTTACTGTTCAACTACCGATGGTGAGGTTTCATTTCGCTTATACAACACCATCAGGCAGCGACTCAATGACGCCCCGAATTTAACGACCTTATCGTACTCAAACTCGGCCATCACTCAAGTTCGATCGATCATGCTGATATTCTCGACTAAGGAAGGCTCAGGAGTGAGCCTGATGATTCCTCCGCACTTCATCTTTGAGCTTGTAGAAGCTAATTTGAATAGCCAGGGCATTAACTCTAAAGTTGAGGTGATCAAAAGAGACATTCACCCTACCGACCTCGGCTCATACAACGCGACAGTACGGATACGGTCAGACATCTACCCATTCACCGTCACTTCATACATTGGTTATCAGTATTATATTAACTTCATGCTGAGTCACTTATGGTTTGGCTTTCTCATGGCCGGAATTACGACCATTATTCGCCTTTCCCTCAAGCATAAAAAACAGAGCCAACGTAGCTTAGAATATTCGCTATCCAGTGCTCTGAAAAACAAACACCTACATGTTCACATGCAACCTATCGTTAACCAAAGCACCAATAAGATCGTAGGCTGTGAGTCACTATTGAGATGGAACGATCCAATTGAAGGTAACGTCTCCCCTGCTATTTTCATTCCATTGGCTGAAAGTTTAGGCTTGATTGAGAAGCTGACCTATTTCGTGCTGCATGAAGTGTTAACGACATTAAAAAGTAATCAAGAGGTGTTTGCATCAAAGTACATCAGCGTCAACATCAGCCGAAACGTTGTATCCAACAGTAACTTCACGAATAAAGTGATTAGCATCTTTAAAAGACACCCTGAGATTCTCAAGCAAGTGGTTTTCGAGGTGACAGAGGATGGTGAGTGTTCTGATGCCGATATGGTCAAAATTAAGGACAACTTGCAAAAGCTATCTGATCTTGGTGTAAGAATTGCCATAGATGACTTTGGTACTGGCTACGCAGGATTAGACTTTGTAAGGCAATTTCCGTTCAGTATTCTCAAGATTGATCGCGTGTTCGTGAAAAACATATCCGACGAATCCAGTTTTGGTATCCCACTATTAGAATCCATGCTTCAGCTATCACGCACCTTAGGCATGCAAGTCATAGTTGAAGGCGTTGAGTACGAGTCACAACTGAAGATCTTGTCGAAACTAGGCGTCGACTACATCCAAGGCTTCTACTTCTATAAACCTATGCCAATAAGTCTCGCCATTAGCTTGATCAAACAGCAAGATTTTGAATCAGATAACGTTGAGGAACTGTACCTCAACGCTGAAGTGTGATTTGGTTTAGATTGGTATAAAGCACAAACCCAACACCGACATGAAGTCTGTGTTGGGAACAACTTTTAGTTTCCTTAATCCTACTTAGCTCTCATGTCTAAAATAGGCATATTTTCACCACCCAACATTGTTGCTGGCAGCTTTCCGTCCCAATTTTGAGCTTCGGTCAGTTTAATGATTAATGGGTTATCCCCAAGAGCTTTGGCCTTTGCATTAATCGCTTCTGCTTCAGCAAAACCTTTTAACTTAATCGCCTTCGCTTCAGCTATAGCGATAAGCTCAATACCATCAGCTTCGGCTTTTGCCGTATTTACGGCTCTTTGAGCTTCTAAGTTTTGTCTAGCCAGTTTATGTTTCTCGGCAGCTGCTAAGTTTTTCTCAGTCTGCTTCGTTTCGATTGAAGTAAGGTATTTTTTTGGTAGGGCTATATTTTCAATCTGTATATTATCTACGCTTACTGGAAACGCGGCCATTTCTTCAATTAAATTGGATTCAATCGCCTGAATAGCACTCGCTCTATCTTGAATTAACTGCTCTGCATCATACTTGGGAATAACATCCTTAGTTGCCGACCTAAATCTAGGGTCAAGAATACGAGCTTCAAACTGCGGAAGACCACCATACTGTCTAAAAAGATCTAACGCTGCAGATTTATCTACCGTCCAGTTAACGGATACGACGACAGTAACTGGCATCTGCTCCTTTGTACTAGAGGCCATTTTCTCTTCATTCTTGCGTGTTCGAACTTCAATTTCTTCAACGCTGTCGATAAACGGGACTTTGAAGTGTAAGCCTGGGCTTACCTGTGTTTTAGCTTCACTAAAGCGCTTAACAATACCAATGTGCCCCTCATTAACAGTATAAACTGAACTAAAGAGAACAAAAGCAACGGTAATTCCGGCACCTAGCTTTTTAATAGGTAAGTTAAATTTCTTCATTTCTACAGCTTGTTTCATGTTTTTACCAACCAACTTATTATATGTGTAAATAATCAATATCAATCCTAACGCCCGTAAGAAAGTGAGCCCCACAGAACTAACCAAGTACACGGTACTCTTACTGTAACCACCGAGCGTAACGCATCATATTAATCCTTATTTTTTATTACTTGCCTGTTTTATATTCCATCACGAGCCTTACTATTTCATCGAGTTCCTCGCGTTTGTTTGACGAATATAACCCAGACTCTACAACACCAACGTCATCGTTATTGAAAACACCGACACGTAACTCATACTTTTTGGTTAAAAGGTATCCAACGATGCCAATTATTGAAAACACACCAATCCCAGCAAGTGGACGAAAAAGGAAAATAGGTAAACTAAACACAACCGCAATAAAGAACGACCTAGTGATTTTACTTTTGATGTCATGCTCTTTAACGTAGATATTTTCTAACGTATTAAGCTTAAGAGGCTTTGGGCTCTTCCTTGTTACAATCGAATCAGACTCAAGCCAAATATTCTTTTTGCCACTTCCCATTGTTCCTCCTCCATAAAGCCAACCAACTTAAAATACGATAAACCTATCTTTAACAACACTTTACCAATCAATACTTGCAAGGTAAATAATTAATGCGATTAATTCCCATTATCACATCCGGTGTCGATTAATAATTTGATGGTGACTTTAACCTAGCCGAAAGGCATCGCAAATAAAGAGAATGGCATTTTAGGAATCAGAGGATATGTGACGACGAAAGAAACAGGAAATTGGCTAAATGATTAATAAGATTGTTATAGCTACCTATTTGGCCTCACTCGCCTGAGAGAACCTCAAAGCGGTGTGCCTTTCAAATGCAATCGTACAATTTATTTAATAAAGTGGCTT
>NZ_AJZM02000351.1 GCF_000272405.2 Vibrio tasmaniensis 1F-187 | reverse complement strand
GAAAGATGCAGTCGCTGCCGCTATTGCTCGCGCTAAAGCCAAGAAAGCACAACAAGCGGAGTCAGCTACTCAACCCGAAAGTGAAGCTCCAGCTGAAAGCTCTGGCGACGCGAAGAAAGACGCCGTTGCTGCTGCTATTGCTCGTGCTAAAGCGAAGAAAGCTCAACAAGCAGAATCAGCTACTCAAACCGCAAGTGAAGCTCCGGCTGAAAGTACTGGCGACGCTAAGAAAGATGCTGTTGCTGCAGCTATCGCTCGCGCTAAAGCCAAGAAAGCACAACAAGCAGAATCAGCTGCTCAAACCGAAAGTGAAGCTCCAGCTAAAAGCTCTGGTGACGCTAAGAAAGATGCCGTCGCTGCAGCCATCGCTCGCGCTAAAGCAAAGAAAGCTCAACAAGCTGAAGCCGTTACTCAAACCGAAAGTGAAGCTCCGGTTGAAAGCTCAGGCGATGCTAAGAAAGATGCAGTCGCTGCC
>NZ_AJZM02000350.1 GCF_000272405.2 Vibrio tasmaniensis 1F-187 | reverse complement strand
CGATACACCTAAGCGTTTTGAAGCATACGGCTGGCACGTAATCCCAGCAGTTGATGGTCACGATGCTGACGCAATCAATGCGGCTATCGAAGCGGCTAAAGCGGACCCTCGTCCAACACTTATCTGTACTAAGACTATTATCGGTTTTGGTTCACCAAATAAAGCGGGTACGCACGACTGTCACGGTGCTCCACTAGGTGCTGATGAAATCACAGCAACTAAAGCGGCACTTGGTTGGGAACACGGTCCTTTCGAAATTCCAGCTGATATCGCAGCTGAGTGGAATGCGAAAGAAGCAGGCGCAGCGAAAGAAGCAGCGTGGAATGCTAAGTTTGACGCATACGCAGCGGCTCACCCTGAGCTAGCAGCTGAATTCAAACGTCGTACTAATGGCGATCTTCCAGCTGAGTGGGAAGAGAAAGCAAACGCAATCATTGCTGATCTTCAAGCTAACCCAGCAAACATCGCATCACGTAAAGCA
>NZ_AJZM02000349.1 GCF_000272405.2 Vibrio tasmaniensis 1F-187 | reverse complement strand
TTCGGTTTGTAAGCCGTAGTTAATGACAGTTGCCGTGTCTACACTAAAAGCTGCTGCATAATTTCCTTGTCTAAAACCTTCTGGATCGATTTTTGCCGTTTTATCTAACACCTTCCAGATGAGATCTACAATAAACTCAGGGTGACGCCTTGGGTCGAGTGCCATGGTGTCGCGCATACAGAACCAGCTTCCACCACCTAGGCGTTTTTGATTCGTAGCATTTTTAAAATACGCAGTATGCAAACCTTG
>NZ_AJZM02000348.1 GCF_000272405.2 Vibrio tasmaniensis 1F-187 | reverse complement strand
TGGCGGAAGCCAAAGAAGATTCCCATTTTTTAGAAAGTATTCGAGCAATACAAACCATTAAACTCTTTAGCCATGAAACACACCGACAAAACAGTTGGCTAAACCGCTATGCAGAAGTGATCAACACCGATATTCAATTAGGGAAACTGGACATCGCAGAAACGACACTCAACGACCTAATTTTTGGGTTGGAGATGGTTATTGTCGTTTATTTAGGAGCTTTGATTGTGATCGAAGGGGAATTGACGGTGGGAATGTTATTGGCATTTATTGCGTACAAAAACCAGTTCACGACGAGCATTCTTGCCTTCATAGACAAAATACTGTCCTTTAAACTACTCACCTTGCACTTAGAGCGGCTCTCCGACATCACTTTACATACCCAAGAAGATTCACCAGGCCAAGCCTCACTTCCCCTGCCAGTGAAAGGTCATATTAAAGTTGAGAACGTCAGCTTTCGTTATTTTGACCAAGCACCTTGGGTGCTAAACCAACTCAGTTTTGAAATAGAACCAGGAGAAAGTATCGCAATCACAGGCGAATCTGGATGCGGCAAGACAACCTTACTTAAGCTCCTTCTTGGCTTACTCTCCCCGACGACTGGAACCATTTACCTAGATGGTATCGATATCCAAAAGCTAGATAAAACAACGTATCGTTCACACCTAGGAAGTGTGATGCAAAATGACACTCTACTTTCAGGAACACTGAGCGAAAATATCACCATGTTTGATAGCCCATATGATGAGGAAAGATTAAAAGAGAGTTGTCGCCACGCTAACATTTTAGCCGAGATTCAACGACTACCATTAGGCTTTTATTCTTTGGTTGGAGACATGGGAAGTAGCTTTTCCGGCGGGCAACTTCAACGTATTTTTCTCGCGCGAGCTCTTTATAAGCAGCCTAAAGTCCTCTGTTTAGATGAATCTACGAGCCACCTTGATGCTAATAATGAAGCTATTATTAACCAACACGTTCAGCAACTAAATATCACTCGCATCATCATTGCACACCGAGCAGAAACCATAGCTTCAGCTACGCGAACCATTCATTTAGAGAAGCCCCAATAGGTGTAGATTTTAATAAAATATGAAAACAGTGACCAGCAAAAGGCCTTTATGGTGATGAATTGCTTTTTGTTGAGAAAGATTAGGAGACGACATAAAACCTACCGTTGATCTAAGTGATTATCCCAACCCCTGTTCGATATTCAAACAAGGGTTGTGACATCGGTCTAAGCCGCAGCTGAGCTGAGTTCGTTGGCTAAGTAATCACCTAAGCCATTGACAGTCAATGCTCGCAATTTTGGAGCGATATGGCGCTTTTCGTTCAAGAAGTCGATAGCGCGACTATCTCTAAGCAGTTCATGACCACCACAAACGACAAGATAAGCATCGTGAACAGTTCGCTCAGCATCAAAAGCGGTATAACCTAGCTTTTCCATCGCAGTACCCGTCGATTCTTGGTATTTAGCAACGACCTGAATAGTACTATTGGGCGCATGCACGATAAAGTGAGCGTAGTCATTTTTCCCAGTAAAAATGCTCGGATATCTGACATTAGATTGATAGGTCATTGAATCACCACTGTCATTAGCGACAAATCCAAGGCCTGTAAGGGTAGATGAGATATCTCTCAATAGATCTTTTCTGCACATAATTTTTCCTTTCTAACTGTGCTTGTTTTAAGGGATCCTATCTAGACTCCCGCTAATTTTTCTATGCACAAGGCAAAGAGCGTAAGTGCTTGCATACATACTCAAGGCGGCCATGACGGTGGCGCACATAAGCACAAACTTGCACTGCTTTTTGTTGAATACTCATCAGAGTTTCCTCCCAAAAATTAGGAGAAGAGGGAATTCAACGATTGAGGTGAACACGTTAGAAAGGTATGATTACGGGACAAATCAGAGTAATCGGCCTTTCTTACAGGGCTTGAAACCTCTTAGTGTTGGGCCTTATAAGCTTTCCGCGCCAACGGTACTTATAATTCACCTCACTGTAAAAAGGCACTTTTAGTACTTTACTGAAAGTGCCTTTTTATTTTTCTTTTCGAACACCTTTAAAGGGTGCCCCATCTTGCTTGACGTCCATAAAACGTCCTGTATTCGCATCGCGTTTAACCCAATGCCCAGAAGGCGTTTGAGTTTGTGAGCGTTCGCGAACCATCCCATGACGGCGATTATCACCAGGTTGACCATTTGTAGCCATGATACATCTCCACATTTTGAGTTAAACAACTGCGCCTAACTCTTCTTATGGACAATCATACCTATTTAACGCACAAGATCAATAGTGCATACATAAAAACAACGCACTTTTTTAATCTTACGATCCGTTATGTAATTTTTATATCAATTTTGATAACCAAAAAGCGCCACATTCTTCACTGTGTGGTATGATAAATAAAAATAATAAAGAGTATTAGACATGACTACTTTTGAAGAACTAGTACAAGAAAAGGGTAATCAAGCTGATAGGTTGGCCTTTATCGACTTTAAACTTAGGTATACCGGAATCATAAAGCGTTCGGATATTGGAGAGATGTTCAACATAGGAAACGCGGCCGCTTCAAAAGCAATCTCAGACTATAACAACGTGCGTCCGAATAATTTTCAATACGATACAAAGACAAAATTGAACACCATCAAGCGAGAGTGTTATGAACCGCTATTAAACATTGATGCTGATACCGCTTTAGGAATGCTGGCGAATGGATTCAACAAAAACAAGCTTTACTCAGAACCCAAAACCATTATCACCTTTGATAAAATTGGCAAAATTCCTAACCAACTAGACATCGAATGTATATCTAAAGTAGCTCGTGCTATTGATGGTGGTTACGCTATAAAGTGTGGAAGTTATCTTTCTGAAAACAGTGACAACCGCGAAGCCAGAACGCTATTACCGTTAGCTGTCATGTACGACGGTACTAACTGGATGTTTAGAGCATATGACCGTACTTGTACACATAAGACCTACTTCAAAACATTTCACTTTTCTCGTTTTAAAGACATTGTAGAGCTCTTCAATGAGCAGGAATTTAAACAAAAAAGTTACGAATCTTTAGACAAAGATTTAAGTTGGAACACTCAAATACCACTCGAATTGGAGTTACACCCAAACTTGAGTGCTAAAGAAAAAAGTAGAGTACGTACTGATTTCGGCTTAGAAGAGAGCACCGATCGAATAACGATACCCACTAGACACGCATTTATGTGGATATTAGAAAAAAAGTGGTTTATCGATAATCGAACTTTGGAAGAAATAAGTTTTGAGAAGCAACAGGAAGAAACTGCGGTACAACCCAAGAATAAGTGCTTCTTTAAGTTCAGGCTAACTAACCGCGATACTGCACAGTATTACGATACCTTGGTAAAATCATCTCAGAAGTAGTTTTGTATTAACGTTCGAAAATATGGTTAATAACAGTTAAACAACGCCAACCAATCCACCACGACACGACCACCGCTGCGCCGATAAATTACACGTGATAATGCTACTTAAGCAGATAGAACAACAGCGCACACAAAGCTAGTTAAACTAGAGAACGGGGCGCAGCATAGGGTGGGCGGGGGATGTGGTGTGTGTTTGTGGACAAGACAATACTCATTAGACACTGGGTACCCGATAACAAGTTAGACCGATAGTGGTTATTGGAACACAAACACTGCAGCCCGGAGCCAAATGGGCAAAGAAAAGAATGGGAGCTAAGAGGGCTGGCCGAGTGCCGGGGGCACGCGCATTGGCCGGCACGGCCAACAGAAACTTCCCGCAAACACTGCGTTACAGTCTCACGCCAGACTTACTCGCATGGAAACACGTTGTTTGTGTTTTGATGCGTTAGCCAATTGCCCTGCTTTGCCCGTTTTTTTGGGCAAGGCAGATAAACAACTGCCAGCTTGCCTGGCCGCCTTGCAGCACGCTTGCCGTGCGGTTGTGAAAATTTACACATAATGTCCAATAATACTTGAAGTAGCCCAGTGCCCGACAGCTTGCTGGCGAATCGGCACGTGCTATTTTGTATTATTCCACATTATGTTCAATTTGAACTAAAGGCCCCAAGCTTGGGGTTTGGGGCTGGTAATAGATCTTTAAAGCAGCCTTGCTACGGAAGACAAAGCGCAGCCGCCTGAGTGGTGATGACGTTTATGTAATGGGCTGTGTCGCGCAGCGTCACGCGTTTAGCCCATGACATGTTTTTTCGTGTGCACCACTTAGAAGTGGCAAGTTTTGACTGAAGTGGTGAGCAAGGCCGCATTAACCTAAATAGATTAGCATCTTGGGTACATTCTCAATGTTAACTGTGACAGGAGAGTTCCCCTTACACTTCATCATTTTACTTATAGTACGCTTTAGTTTGCGCTTATCCACTCTTCGATGTTTATCCCCACAAATATAGCTATCTAGCATCGTCACAGTACACATTCCGTCAAAGTGAGCGATATGTCCCGATGACTTAAGTTTGTTGTATCGTTCAAGACTAATACCTTGGATAATCATAACTGCATCATCTATTAACTGTTTAAGGTAACTAATCGCAGTGTGTTTATCGGAAACAGACGAGTGTTTCCAAACTGGTTCATGATGAGAGTATCGATTTCTTAATTCTTTTAACGACAGTAACTTTTGATGAATATTGTTGGAGTCTCTTTCTGTTGTAGACAAATTGGGAAATACATCTCGTTCAATATGAGGCCAAATTGAATTCGAGGGGGAAATTGACCGGTAGCTTTGTTCAAACAAAGAGACCCAAAAACCAAACATAAGCTCAGCAACGATAGCATTCGCTGTAAGAGCTTTTCCTTCTTTACTAAGGCGATTTTTTGCTGTTTTCAGCATACTCTCATGGTACGAAGTCCACCTTGTTCTCCCAGACCTTGGAGGTGTTGATATACCATTTCGAAAGAAGGTGCTGTCTAAGTTAGGGTTGGATGACAACTCAGATTGATACTTTTTATCCCCACCTATCTTTAATAGATAGGGAAACCAATCAGACATAGCAAAGTGTGCCTTAATCGATTCATTAAGCGAGTTGCGAAGTGATACTTCAAGACATTGAAAAATTGGATATATTGCAGACGAAATATCTTTGTTCCAAAGATATGCCCCTATGAGCTCACTCGCGTTCGAAGACCCTGTTATGCTTTGATAGGAGTTAAGCCGAGGATTTGATATCATGTTTTGAAGATTGGACATATTACTCATGTTATTTTCTCAAGAGTTCATCTAAATTTTCTTGATTATTATTAATTTTCAGCTAGTATAACACTTAATGAACGCATACATAGTTCACTGTTTCATAATTAGTATGCATAGAAGATTCTGTGGTCGAATAAAGTAAGCCATTGAATTGCAAAAAAGGCACCTTACGGTGCCTTTTTTGCGTTTAGGCCTTTTCTAAAACCTTATACACTGTCGTTCGACTGCATCCTAACTCTTTACTTATCGCGTGCTTGTTCATACCTTGCTCTGCAAGCTCTTGAATGCGTTGGTGAAGCGTCTTATCAGGAAATCGACCGAGGTGCCTCCCTTCAGATCGCGCGCGCTCCCTACCCTCATTACAGCGCTGTAAAATTCGTTTTCTTTCCATCTCTGCGAACGCCGAAATGGTGGTATAAATTACTCGACCGACATCGCTATTAATGTCTAAGTCGCCTAAATCATGAAAAACTAAGCCGGCTTTTTTTGCTGCGAGCTGATCGGCAATTTGCAACGCATCGATAGTATTACGAGCAATGCGGTCGACTTTGGTAACGTGAATCACGTCCCCTTCCCTCGCAAAATCGAGCAACAGGTTAAGCTGTTCTCGATCGGAAGATTTACCACTCGCTTGTTCTTGGTAAATTTTGTCACAGCCAATCGCCTTAAGCTGCTCAATCTGAACATCAAGTGTTTGGTCTTGGGTACTGACACGGGCATAGCCAATTTTCATGAGAGGTGCCTTAAAGTGAACATTAAGATTGGTTAACTTTAGTGTACATGTTCACTTTATATTTAGAAGACTAATTGGACAGTATTGAGATGGGTAACAAGTAATGTCCACAAAGTTACACCTTTATGGACACTACATCAGATTACCTTCAATCACAGAATCATACAAATTGGTTAAATCGTTCGATTCGTTTATAATGAACGAAAAGGAGAATATTATGCAATCACTTACTGCTAATACAGCTAAAACCAAATTTGGTGACTTACTGATGAAGGTTCAACGTGAACCTGTACAAATTAATAAGAACGGCTCACCCGTTGCGGTGATGATGTCTTGTGAAGAATATGAACAACTTGAAGCACTCAAATTGATGGTGGTGAAATCACGCTTCGAACAAGCAGAGGCCGATGCTCTATCAGATAACCTGGTCGACGGTAACGACTTCATGAACGCACTTAACCAAGGTAAATTTGATTAATGATGCACTACAAGCTTTCTTCTGCAGCGCAATCTGATCTCATTGAGATTCGTCGCTATACATTAGAGCGATGGGGGCAAACACAATGGACGACTTACTTTTCAGAGCTCAAGCAATCAATGGAATTACTGGCGAACAACCAGCTGCTTGGCATAGAAGTTTCTGAACTGGGAAAAAACTACTTCCGGTTTCCTTTAAAGCACCATGTGATTTATTACATCCAAAAGCAAAATCACATTGTGATTGCAGCCGTTCTTGGTAAGCACATGTCACCTGCCAAGCACTTTTCACAACTCTCTTAACCCTTAAGCTAATTTAAGGGTTAACCCGCGTCGCTTCATGTAGTCACGCAGCGTACTCGGCGCTTCGTCGATCAATTTGGCTGTGGGACGAATCCCCAAGCCCATCTTTAAATACTTCTCTATTTGTTCACGTTTAACATCGAGCTTCAGCTTCTCAGCTTGGCCCTTTGGTCTTCCGAGAATCATGCCATTTTTCTTTCTAGCGGCAAGCGCTTCCTTTGTTCTCATCGAGATAAACTCACGCTCTATCTCTGCCGCAAGTCCTAGCACCGTTGCGGTTATGCGAGATTGCATTGAACCATCTAGCTGCAAATTCTGTTTGGCGATATAGACATTGATCTTCTTTTCCATACACACTTCGAGAACCTCAAGCACTTGTAAAGTAGAACGCGCAATTCGACTGACTTCAGCAAATACGATGCAATCTCCGCTCGTCATGCCCTCCACTAACGCACCTAATTTACGTTGCCGCCATTTTTTCTTTCCCGTCACCACATCTTCAACAAACACCAAATTACCTATCCCAACCTTATTGGTGTAGTCATAGATCCCGTGCTTTTGGTTTGCCACATCTTGGCTGTCTGATGAGACTCTTAAATACGCGTAGTTCGCCATGCTTCCTCCTCAACTAAAGGCGATCCAAACTGGACAAGCTGAGCGAAAAAATATGGACGGGTAACAAAGAGTGCGAACAGAGTCAGATAAAAAAACAGCACCGAATGTCGGTGCTGTTTGAAAGTGTGAGAGGTCGCTTACAAAACGTCCCTGAGGTTTTTACGCTCTTCAATTTCTTCTTGTTCTGGAATAGTCCCTGGCAGCGTGATTTTTTTAGGGCTCTGCTTAATACTTTGCGCTGAGCGCGCGGGCTTAGACGCCTTAGATTTCAAACTGAAGACCTGTGGATTAATAGTGAGGCTTTGTCTCACTTCAACCACGAACTCTTGATTTTCATTTTCAGGTAAGTAATTGCTCTTAAGGTATTTAATCGACAACGATTCTTTGTTTCTCTTTAACGTAAATAAGCACTTTGTTAATCGCATTATCGACGTTAAACCTGCACCTGAGGCCATAGTAATTTCTTGGTTACCGCGGATTTCATCTTTATTCACATGGTGAACAAGCAACAAACTGGCGCCTGATTCACTGGCAAGACCCTGAAAAACATTTTTGATTAAGCGATCGTGTTTTACCTCTTCACAACGGCCTATTGATTCCGTCACCGTATCCACTATCACTAAGTCGAATTCCGAGAAGGTTTGCTTGAGTTGATCTAAATACTGCTTATGTTCTGCCTGTTCTTGGACCGAGCTATCGGGTGGGATCACTATCGGTTCAATATCCGTTAGAAAGTGGAGATTGTTTTTTAGCTCTGACTTTATAGTGGCTGTGCAATTAGCCAGCTTTTCTTTCATCCGAGACTGGATGACACCGGCACTATCTTCTGAACTCAGTACTAAGGTTTTTGCGGGTTTATCAGCCGCGCTCATCCCGAGTAAAGACATTGAAGAAGCGTGTTCCATTGCAATACACAATGCTAGGTGAGACTTACCAACGTTAGGCGCGGCAATTAACATGCCTACATGTCCTTTAAGTAAACCTTTTAAGCTGAAACTTAAGTTTTGACTAGCAGGTGAAGCCATCAAGCTATCAAGAGATTGAGTGATCATGATTCACCCTCCCCAATGTAGAATATCTGTATGCCATTACCCACATCGCGAAATTGAAGGCTGAAGTCTTTTTCAATTTGAACGGCATTGGCCAACAAATCTTTTCTGAGATCACTACGGAAACTATGGCTGACCTTCGAAGCAATAGATTGAATGTAGCTATCGAGTGCCCACTCAAACTTCTTGTTGTGTAAGAACTCAGCTTTATGCGTGGTAATGTATTTTAAGAATGAACGAACAGACGGTTTACTGTAGTTGGTCATTTTGTGCTGTTCTAATCGGTAATAATAGCCATGGTCGCGTATCGCCTGCAGCAGACGCATGTCAGGAACTAAGAACACATGGTTAGTGAGGTTCTTACTGTTTTTACGGCCTGTTTTAAATTTACTTCGGTCACAATAAAAACGGTAATCTTGAACAAACTCTAATGGCTTTTTGCCAATTACGTTCTGCTCTTCATCAAGCTCATTTATCACTAAGTGAGCCGTTGCTAATTGAGTAATGCGGCGTTCAATTTGATCGTAGTTCGCGCGAGTGGTCGCCATGCCCATTCGGGTTGCTAATTCATACATACTCATTGATAAAACGGTCGCGTCTCGGTCAATAAAAGAGTCGAAGCCATCTTGTTGAGTATCTGATATTTCACCATCAGAAATGGTTTGGTACACCTGAGACCAGGTTAAACGTGCGCCGGCTTCATAAGAAGCATCATCTAATTGAATCGTTTGAGCGTAGGCCAGCATAGTTTCGAGGATATCGCGATGAGGCTGTAGTAGATAATCTACATGCAGATCAACTCTGAAATTCTTTCCATAACTATTAATATTCACACTTTCTAGTGGGTGATTTGGATCAGTGCCACCACTTTGAGCGATTTGAATCAGTTTTGACTGCATCGTAGAAGTTAAACGAGATGCAGGGTGAAAGATGGTTGCTCTAGAGAAAAGAATCGATGAGATAAACCGATTCTTTCGGTCCTCTTCATTAATAACTGTCAGGTTAGAGTTGGATGATAACGTCATGATCATTACCTAAGAGTGCGATAGTATCATTTTAACAGATAACCTTACTTACCTCATCAACTTCGGTAGATGTCTATATGATTTCGGCAAATATCTATAGCTCATCACATAAATTATGTATAAATATCGGTAAATAACTACTTACTTCGGTAAATGTTTACTTGATTCTAAAAGATCAAACTTAAGATAGGATTACTGATGAGCTATAGTTTTTGTTTGTTTTTCCATCAATCTGATCCAAAGATCATTAATTATCATTAAATTATGATCTTACCCGTCATTTAGATCGGTTAATGTTGATATGTTAATGCTTAAGTTCGGTAAATGTTTATATGTAAGATCGTCTAATATTAATATTTCATCGGTAAATGTTTATAATTAATCGGTAAATATCAATATATTTTCGGTAAATGTCTATACTTTTAGGTGACTACTAAGAAACTAGAACCTTTAGGATCTAGTTTTACAATAATACCAACTTCACTCAGGTTCAGTCGGTGACTTCACAAGCAACATCAAATCTCTAGAGAGCTTTGATGTTGCTCGTTAAGTAAGTGTTAATACTCTAACATCTAGCTTTAAAATTACTTTATGTTTGTCACTAATCGCATGTAATTGATATGTTTATCTTCATTAATCTATGGATTTTTGATCGCTTGATTTCTTATTACTTTCTTATTTGATCCATTAACTTTTTATTGTGTACTCGTGTTTTAGGGTCTTACTACCCTGATCGTTGCGGGTGATCGCCAGCGATATAAAATAAATGGGTGGAACTAAGTTTTTAGGCTTAGTAAAAGAAATAGTAAGTGACAGTGTCATAGTGTCTAGACGGGGACACGCTAAATCTAGGTTCATGGATTTAGATACAAACAAGCTCTCAGTGATGAATTCGCTAGATAAGAAGATTGATAAAGTAGTACACAAACTTATTTAGAAAGGGGAAAGAGTGACGTCTTGACCTGCAATGGTGTGGCGAGCCAAGCGACTATGCCCAGCCCTAATTAATCTGTCGTATAAATACGCGCTTGATGAAGTATGAGACTGAAAAACCAACAATAAAATGAAAGATGGTCTTTGGTTGATGTTAACGTTTTTGTGTTGCATCACCCAGCCCGTCATAAGAATTTTATTGCCTGTCATAAATGTGAACGAATTAAATGACCGTATTATTCGTGCATATGGTTATTGGGTCGTTGTTGTGCCTCTTGTCCTTGTTGTTTACCCCTATGTTTCACATGAAAATTTTTTTCGTTGTGCGATTTTTACAGCAGTTCTTCGCTCAATAATTTACTTTTAATTTGCTTATAAACATGTCAATTACATGGAGTTTTGAACAAGCTCGAAATGAGCTATTTGGTTTTTTCAGTTTCTAATACGGTGATTTATTCTGGACAAGTAAGGACGGAATAGAATGCGATTTTTGAAACTCAGAACCGATCATAAACGAGTGCGAAGAGATGGAACACGTTATGTGACACCATTGATTGTTGATGCACCAAGACGCTTTGCGCCAAGTCGTGATCGTAAAGAAACCAGCTTGCGCCGGAAGGAGTGTCAGTTAATTACGGGAGCTCATGATTCAGGTAAAAGCCGCTGGCTTATGCGCTTAAAGGATAGCCGACACGAAATCTGGGGGAAAAAGCCGCAACCTATTTTACTTGAGGGGCTGATGCCTTTATCAAGTTGGGTGGAGGTGAAAGGCATTGCAAAATGGCACCAAGACAAAGAAGTACAATCAGAAGATTATACGCCCTGGGGGAAGCTCAACTTGCAGCTTAAGGCGGATCTCTTGGCTGATTACCTTCTTGACACCCAAGCCTTACTTTTTATTGATGACGCTCATAAGCTGACTGGCCGAAAAGCACAAATAGCCCGTAAATGTTTACTGTCTTCCAAAGTTTGGTTAATGACATCAAGCGAGGAAGGGAGGCTCCCTCCTTCTTTTCGGCCTATCGTAGAGCGCCGTGCTCCACAGCGAATTAATTTAGAGAGTGATGTTAGTTACGACACGACCAAAGCCTTGATTTGGTTCATGGTAGCGATGTGTGTGGTGGCCGGTGCATGGGAAGCTGGCGCTGTTATTGGTGGGCTTCAGATGTTAGGTACTGGAAGAAGGTCGACGCGTGCTGATTAATGTTTTCCTTATATGGATTAGTTTATGCGCGTTCAGTGCTGCCTATGCCAATGATTGGGGTATTAGTGTGCCTTGGGAGGAAGCTGAGGTGCTACCGCCAGAAATCAAGCCCTACGAGCTCCCTACTTTAAAAGGTCAAGCTCCCCACTATAATGTCCCAACCCCTGCCCTCACGCCGGCACCAAAAGTGGATCCGGATGCGATTTTTAACACTGTACTTAAGTGCTACCCAGAGAAGAGTAAATTTAAGCTCGATTTAAACTTGGTTGCGGGCATGAAATCTAACATCGATGAGTATGATCCTGAAGGTTGGCCAGAGATAACTGAGCATTACATTGGAATAGTTGGCAAAATGCCGCTCTACTCCACAACTGAACAATCTCGGGAGCGCCAATGGGAATATCAGCGTCGTACCGCTACAGCTACCTCTGTAGCAAGCTTTACTCAATCCTTAGCTGATAGAAATTATGCCTATCGCTTAATGGGGCTTTATCTCTCTTTGGAGGCCAGAGCGCAACTGAGAGTGAAAAAAGGGGTGGCGAACGTATCAGAGCAAGTCGCTTTGCTTGAAAAGGTGGCCTCTTCTCATCGAGATGTTTTGGCGCATGAAGCTAAAATCGTTGAGCATCGTTTAGCTTTGGTGGCAATGTGTGAGGCCACATATACTGACCAGATGAACCGTTATCTTCAAAAACTCGCTTTCCTTCCCCGTCCTACTTCCGATACCCAATCACAATGAAATGGTTCAATCACACCTTAATTGCTGGCGCGATTTGTGCTGTGGTGTCACCTCCTCATGTTGCTGTGTGTGTCGCAGGTGCAACTGCTCCTGATTGGTTTGAATACGTACTTAAGGTTGGCAATCGACATATCAAACACCGAGGCCCCACACATGTTTTCACGCATTGGTTACTGGCTGCCCTAGCCTTTACTTTGGTTTGGGATTATCACGGGATCGGGATGGCATTTGCTTGGGGTGGCGTTAGCCATATTTTGACTGATGCGATGACAGTATCAGGTGTGCCTTTTTCGCCTTACAGTGATAGGCGCTTCCATCTGTTTGGAGGTCGATTTAGAACCGGTGACCCTATCGAATATGCAATTTCCGCAGGGGTTGTGGTGGTGTGTATTACTCTATCCCACCTAACCGGTGGACATGGGTTTGCGCCGTTCTTTTATGATTGGGGAGGCATGTACCAAGAAGGTGTGATTGATGGATTAGAGTGGAAAACGAACCGATTTAGGCTGATTTAAATGCGAGAAAAGTTGTCAATGCTCAGCCTGAGCATTGACAACTTTTCTCTATATTTTGAAAGATAATATTAGTGTGCTGATTTGTATTTTTTCCAATAATCAAAACTATTGAGTAGTGCTAGTTCAATACCTTGTCCGTGGTATTTACATGACACATAGAATCGTTCGACATAAGCGTAAAAAGATGGGGCTCGTTGTTGGATGACTGGCTTTCTTTTTGGAGAATGAACACTGATGATTAGGTAGCCTACTACCTGTTTCTTTTTTGTTTCAGCGACGAAAAAATAAGTGTTTTTATTCTCGATTTTTTCTTTTATCAAGGATTCGGTGAAAAGTAATTCAATAATTCTTAGCTTGCTTAAGTTGTAATCATTCAAGCTGTATTCGTTTCGTTCTCTGTTGTAATGGCTCATTTTACTGTGGCTACCTGCCAGTTGTTCATGACATAGAGCATTGATAGAGGATATGTCGTTGATAGTTGCTTTTCTTATTCGCACCTTAATCTCCTTTTCCTTCGTTACTGACTTCTTGTGAAGCAAAACGGTAAAATGCTAAGCAAACTCCTCCTAGGCTTATAGTAATTAAGGATAATTTATTGGCTGATAGAAGGTGTCGCATGAACGTAGTATTCAGAAGCGCGTTGTTTTAGGGCTTGGATTAATGTCGTGGGCAGGTTTCTTTCTTTTACCCAAGATTCAAATATTTCTATTGATTGAAAGCAGATAGAAGAAACAAGGCTAGATTGTTGAACTAAATGATTAAGCCAATAAAGTGTCTGCAAATCTTCTAATGGTGTTCTAGGTAGTTGTAGTCGCCCTTTTCTAACTTTTCCCTTGAGATAAGGCTTAGCAGAAACCTCAAAAGTGCTTTTTTTGGTGTTGGATTCTGAAAAAGGGTTTGGGTCTATCAGTATTGTGCTATATCGAACATAGAGTAGGTACTCTTGCTCTATTTCATTGAGTTCATTGAAAGAGTCTATTTTATCTTTTGGAATCGTTGCCTCAAGTACGGGGAGATTTTCGTCATTGAGCAATTGAAGTAAGTTGATTGGTTCCGCTGAGTAATGTTCTAGTAGGCGAGAAATTGATTTCCAATGATGCAGTAACTCTTTGATCAACTCCATGGTGATAGGGCCTTCGGGGTAGAGCTTATACATGTATTTAGTGTCATCTTCGTTTGAAAGAATATGATCTAAAGAAAACGTATTGATTAGAAAAGCTGGGTGTACATAAGCTGCAGCGTTTCTGCCTTCTACACTAAATGGGTTATCAAAGAGAACGACTTGAACATTCACTTTTTCTAATGCGTTCCTTAAAGCATTAAACAAGACATCATTGGGTTCGGAGAGATAAATATACACTCTTTTTTTCACGGTTTTAGTCGTGACTGTAAGAGGGTGTTGTGTTGTTGGATTAGATGAAAAATGAGATGTTGCAAAGTAGCTAGAAAAAAGAATGATGTTGGGAGATACCTTTTTCTTTTTCAATATCCCTTTTAGGATAAGACACCCACCAATCATGGATGACATAAGGATAATTTGCTTTAGATTTTTCAAGCAGAGCTCAGAAAAAGAAGATAGCACATCACAATAGGCGTGAGCGGGAGTCGCTAGGACTAGCGTGTCCCAAGAAGAGGGCAGGGTAGATAAATCTGTATAAAGTTCATCAAATCTAATAAGACCAACAAGTGGTGCTAATTGTGGCTTACTTACTTCACAGCTAGCAACGTTTCCGTGTTGTCGCATTAGTCTTTTTCTATTCTCCCATTGATGAGAGCTTTTGCTTATGAGAGCTATTTTCTGACTAAAAGGAGCAAGAATCTGACTGGTTTGAATACCGGCGGGTCCTGCACCTACAACTAATGTATTGCCTAGAATCATAATAAACTCGCTATCTCTATTTAACCGAAAAGGTACTTTTAGTTCCTTTCTGATATCACAAATATCCATAGTGAAACTTCGAGAGTAGATTGTTTATTTAATTATTCTTATTAATAAAAAATGAATGACTTAGCTTTACTATCCCTTTGAGAAAGTGTACGTAAATTTCAATATTTTCTTTCTTGGAAAAGCGCAATACTTTTGGCCTTCCCAGTTCCATTTTTCACTTAATCTTCCTTATTTATTAATAGTTAATTTACGCTGAAATTAATATCCAAACCCATTTTGTTGGTTCATTTTTATGAGGTTGGAGGAGGTAAAGACTAGAGGCGCCTTAATCCGCAATAATCAGGATTGAGTGTACTGAACTAGAGAGCTTTAGCTATGCCTTCTCCAAGTACCCATTAAGATTAAGAATAAAAATGTCTGGAGAAATACCTATGTCAGCAATAAGCAATAATAAAGAACATCCGATGGATTCACACTATGTGCCGGAGCCTTATCGAATCAGGGTTATTGAACCAGTGAAAAGAACAACGGAGCGAGAACGAGAGCAGGCGCTGATGAAAGCAGGGTACAACCCTTTTTTATTAGAGAGCGACGATGTGTTTATCGATTTGCTTACTGATAGCGGTACAGGTGCAGTGACACAGGCTATGCAATCTGCAATGTTGAAAGGTGATGAGTCGTACAGTGGCAGTCGAAGCTACAGGACGCTTAGTCAGACGGTAAAAAATATTTTTGGTTATAAGTTTACCATCCCAACACACCAAGGACGGGGAGCTGAGCAGCTATATGTCCCAGCTTTGATCAATAAATCTGAGCGAGATAAAGGGCTAGAACGAGACAAAATGGCCGCATTTTCAAACTACTTTTTTGATACCACACAAGGGCACACTCAACATAATAATTGTCGAGTGATCAACGTTCCTTCACCTGAAGCTTTTAATACTAAAATTAAAGCAGACTTTAAAGGTAACTTTGATTTGAAAGCTCTCGCAGCTGGAATCGAAGAGGTTGGAGCTAAAAACGTGCCTTATATAGTAAGTACGATTACTTGCAACTCTGCAGGTGGCCAGCCAGTCTCCATTGCTAATCTTAAGGCTGTTTATGAATTAGCGGAATCTTATGGTATCCCTGTTGTTATGGACTGCGCTCGCTTTGCTGAGAATGCTTACTTTATTAAACAGCGTGAAGTTGGTTATTCTGATTGGAGCATTCAAGAGATCACCAGAGAAGCGTTTAAATATGCTGATCTCTTTGCTATGTCAGCGAAAAAAGATGCCATGGTTCCTATTGGTGGGCTACTCGCTTTCAAAGACGATAGCTTCTTAGATGTGCAGTTGGAATGCAAAACACTATGCGTGTTATTGGAGGGCTTTCCAACATATGGAGGCCTCGAAGGTGGGGCGATGGAACGTTTGGCTGTTGGACTTTATGATGGAATGGAAGAAGACTGGTTAGCATCACGCCTGCAGCAAGTTGAATACTTAGTGAACGGCCTAGAAGCGTTAGGGGTCCGTTGCCAGCAAGCGGGTGGGCATGCTGCCTTTGTTGATGCCGGTGCATTATTACCTCATATCTCACCAGAACAGTTTCCTGGACATGCTTTGTCTTGTGAGCTTTATAAGGTGGCAGGTATTCGAGGTGCAGAAATCGGTTCTTTATTACTAGGGTGTGATCCTGAAACAGGAAAGCAGCTGCCTTGCCCGGCTGAATTGTTTCGTTTAGCTATTCCTAGAGCAACCTATACACAGGCTCACCTTGATTACATTATTGCTGCTTTTAAAGAAGTGAAGAAACGTGCTTCATCAATTGCAGGTTTAAAGTTTACTTATGAGCCTAAGGTCTTGAGACACTTTAACGCTACATTGGAACCTGCACTTTAAGTTGTGCCCCTTTGCAGCCAGCAAAGGGGCTACCTCTCTTTTATCTGAAAAAATTAAAGCAACGAGAGTTATGGATTAGTGTGATAGTTTTCCTGGGACTGAGAAGCTAAGTTTTTTTGAGAGGCTAAGATGAATTGAAGTTCATCCTTTTTAGTTAAGCAGATTTGGCTCGATTGGTTATTGACGTTGACGTTTACGATGTCAAATTCGTGCCAGAAGTAGAAATAGCTGATTATTAGTACAGAGAGAATTATGGAAGATAGGCCAACAAGAGCCCATTGGTAGAGTCTTAAGTAGTTGTTTGATGTTCTTTTGAGTGGACACGAAAACTGGCTAGAACGAGGTAACTTTATCTGTTTCGGTGGGTCTAGCGAAGTTTCAAATTCAGGAATGTGGATCTTGTAACCTTTTCTTGGAACATTTACGATTTTGATACTATCAAGTTCTAAGACTTTTCTGAGGTTGGTAATAGCGACTGGCAAAGAGTTAGGGCCGATGATATCCGGGTTCCCCCACGCAGCAATGATCAGCTCTTCTTTAGTCGAAATAAATTCTTCTTTTTGGATCAGAGTTTCTAATATGCAGCTTTCAGGTAGAGTGATTGAAAATGATTTTTGATTACTGAGGATGAGTTGAGCCCCCGAGTCGTCTCTTTGCAGTACGCAATTACCTATAGGCAGTTTTACGTTGTCCAGTTGTGCTCTTAACATAGTGTTTCTCCATATACCTAGAGAAGGGTGATTAGATTATAATCCCTAGGCTTTTATATAATGGCTCATATTTTGAATATTATTAATGAATTTGTGAATAAAATTTGAATTGAAGTGTAAGGCTTTTTGAACATTAGATAGTGCTATCTGTTTTATATAAAACTGAAGGTGAGATTTTTACCTCCTTTGTCTTCTAAGTAGATCTTCATCCAACGCCAGTCATTGTCCTTGCAGGCTTTAAAGGTGCAATGAACATTTTTGCCCTCAACGATCTCGTTGTCGCAGAAGTCGATAAATGATTGGAAAGAACGGCATATAAGTGTGTCCATAACCCCAAACTCCTTTTGAGAATTTATTCATATCACATCCTTTCAATTTATAGGTATAGATTCCTAATTCTTAATAAAAAATGATTATTAATGACTCTATTCATCCTTATTTTTATTATGGTTAATTGCTTGAGGATGGGCATTTAATTTAGGCGGAGTGAATGGGTATTATTTATAGGTAAATTAGTTTTAAATTCTAGAAAAAACATTAGCTTATTCGTTGGTAGCTAGGTGGTTTTCGAAGGGCTGCGGGGTGCCTAACCACATCGAATCTTTGACCGCTAACTTAGAGCTAACCCCTTTGTCTCTTCGGTATCATCTAGTTACTTCTATGAAATTATAAAGTCTTTGTTTATCTAGGACAGAATCACTCAAAAAAAACCGTCCTTCAAGGTGATGGTTTTTTGAGTGTGATAGGAAATAAAGGAGGGTAAGAATGCTAGAAAGTAATCAGTTGTTGATTTTTGTTACGGTGGTTCTTCTTTGCGCTTTTATGCCTGGTCCAGCGATGCTTTATAGTGTCGCCCAGACGGTCTCTAGCGGTAAAAAAATTGGGTTACTGTCTGTGTTAGGTCTGCATGTTGGAGGATACTTTCATGTCATTCTTGTCGCATTTGGTCTCGCGACGGTTTTTAGTAACTCCCCTTTGTTGCAAGAGATCATTCAGAAAATAGGGGGCATTTATCTTATCTATCTTGGTTATCAAAAGATAACCTCTCATGTTCATTTTGAGTCTGCGCTTGGTGACCCTTTATTAAGTTCCCCTCGTAAAATCTTTTGGGATAGTGTGTTTGTCGATGTTCTTAATCCGAAAGCCGCCTTGTTTTATTTTGCTTTTCTTCCCCAATTTGTAGCGCATGAATCGGAAATATCGGTAGGAGTTCAGCTCTTCATTTTGGGAGTATTTACCAATGTAATGTTTAGTAGTGCAGATTTCTTATGTGTTTTGGGGATATCGGGTTTAAGATTTTGGGTGACGAAAAGACCAAAGTGGCTCTCTTATAGTATTCGATGCGCTGGCGGTATATTGATTGTTTTAGGGGGGATGGCGTTTTTAGGGGGAAATTAACTCAAGGCCTTGGGTTTCATTTATTAGCCATAAATTAATGGTTTTTGCGCCAGGTTTGAACCACCATTTGAACGTTGGCTCACCTCGAGTCAAACACTCTGCACTTAGCCAATTTTTTGGATATAAAGGATGAAGTAATCCTAAGCCTAATAAGGAAGTTCCCCAAGTTTACTTTGTTATTAATAGCTTAGTCGTGCTACTTGTAGTCATCCTATTTTTGATGTGGAATTCTAGTGATTATAGAGAAGGAGAAAGGCTCCGAGGAATATAGAGCCTTTTTGAGAGGGTTACTGATGTTTACCTAGTACTGATTGGATAGCCTCATCAAGTTCAGCTTGAACATCCTTGGACAATCGCCCAAATTCATACGAGAAGTTACGGCCTTTCACTTTTTTACGTGCGAACATGCCTTTACTGTCGAATTCAGCTAACGAAGTCACGGTAGCTTTGTCTGATTGTTTTTTGGCTTCAACAATCTTTAACTCATTTTTTATGTAAGTAATCAGCTCGTCTTTGGTGTCTTCTTGGCTCTGCTCAGGCTGAGCATTGACAGCTTTACTGTCTATTTTTTTTATGAAACTGCTCAAAGCTTTCTTATCATTGATAAAGGCTTTCATCACTTTAGCTAGCAGTGAATAATCAGTATGAGATAAGTCGTTAACGACAGGGAATAGTGCAATCAATTTACTGTCAATGCTGGCTGCTTTTAGCGCTCGACCTACTGCTTGGCGGCTTATATTTAAGAGCTTTGCCGTCTCTTCTTGAGTGAGTTCACCGTTCTTCATTAGAGTTTGACACTGTAAGCCAATTTCGCGCTGGTTGTGCTCTTTTGCGGTTTGCAACTGTTTTGCTAGTGCTTTGGCATCGGCTGTAGACAGTTCGTCTTGGGTGACTAGGATTCGGAATGTTTTTACGCGGCCTTCTTGAAGTAAGAACCAAGCTCGACGGCGAGACCCATCAAGCACATCGATACGACCATCTATTTCTCGACCAACAGCAGGGTAAAACTGTTGAAACTCTAACGAGTTCAAATCTTCCAAAGACTCTTTGGTTAGCAAAGATTGGTCACGGCCATTCACATCAAAGGTCACAAAAGAGTTCTGCTTAACCTGATCGTGTGACAATGTAACCTCGTTAAAGGTCGCAGTTGAACCAGAAGCGAGTTGCCAAACCATTTTTTTGCCAACGGACTCTAAATCGAACTTTGTTCTAAGGTAATCTTCGGCATTTTGCCCACTTTTTTCTAGCTCAGTGCTGAGTTGATTGGTGAGTGTGTCTAAATTAGCTTTGGCCGCGGACTGTTGTGCTTGCGCTGAACCAGGAGCATTGCCTAGAGGGCTACCGCCACGTTTTTTCGCCATTATTTGTTCTCCTGTTCACGCCAAACGTTGAGAATATCGCGCAATATTTGGCTTGTTACTTCATAGCTGTTTTGTTGCGCGCTTTGGAAGGTTGCTTTGCTTTTCGGGTATTCACTTTTCGACATGTCAAAAACGGTCGAGAGTAGGGAAGACGACTGGCGGACAGCCTCGCTGTGCTTAAACTCTTTAGAGTACAAGTAAGGAGAGAACTGATCGTACAGGTTATTCATTAATTCGGTCGTGGTTGAACTATCACGATGGTTAGTCAGTAATATTTTCATGAAGTCGTAGCCTTCATGGTTTGCGTTCTCTAACAGCGCCCACACCTGAGGAATGTAGCTGAAGTAAGAGCAGGTAGCATCAATATCATTCTCTGTAATCGATAACGGGAACACTACATTCGTCGCGGCAAAATACGCGTTAAAGGTCGCATAGCCGAGCGAAGGTGGAGTGTCGATAATGATGATATCGAACTCGTCTTTAACGCTATCGATGATGTCCTTTAGTAGTGAATAAGGTGAAGCTAAGGTTTGGCCGAACACTTGCTCATGAAACCAACCTTCCATCGCACGGTCACTTTGTGCTGCAGGTAGAATGCGTAAGTTTGGGATAGTCGTTTCAAGAAAGGCTTCAGAGATAACTTGTTCAACGGTTTCACCTTCATCAAGATCGAAGGTTTTCATCATCAGATCACCAACAGACAAGTTACCTTCTTGCTCGGCTTCGGGTGCGTAATACATCGAAAGCGTGGCTTGGCCATCCATGTCTATTAAACCAACACGGTATTCTTGATGAAATTCGGTCGCCAAACCTGATGCGATAGTCGCGGCAGAAACGGTTTTGCCAACACCGCCTTTTTGGTTCTGGATAACCATCACTTGCGTTTTTTGCTGCTCACTGCGTATGAACTTAGCGTCTTTACGTAGATTTTCCGGCAGTAAGTTACGTACCTTGTACATTTCCGCGATATCGATCGACCATTGCGAGTCTTCATGACGACGAGGATCTATCGCCGCAGCGGTAACATAGCGATCAAGCGTTTTTGCATCAATGCCAAGATAGGCCGATGCTTCTGCTCGAGTAAAGTTACGTAACTCTTTGCGGTGATTAGCCAATAAACGTTGATTACGACGTTGAATGTAAGCGTCTGCACCGGTTTTAAGCGCTTGAAATGTGGTTGTAGTGTGTTGGTTGTCCATTTCTGCCTCCGTATAGGAATGAGAAATAGTATATACCTCAATTTTTGATGTTGGTATCTAAAAATGAGGGAATTGTGATTTTAATAAATGAGTATGACAAATGGATAAATCCGAGCGCTTAAATTACCTATTAATTACAAGATTTCGTTTTTCAACTCCCTCTTAATACCTTCTGACTAACAAAAGTTGAGCCGAGCCGTACAACTACCATGACAACAACAGGAAGTTATTGATATGAGCGAGAATGTACCATTTACGAAAAAGACAAAGCGTTTTTGGCTAACGCTTTTGGGAGCCGTAATGTTTGTCTTTGGCACGCCAACATTGACGAATGCGGCTGAAGATAAAGCTCTAAAGGGAGCTGTGGATTATTATGTTTTTGGTTTAACGACCAGTGAGAGCTTGCCGAACAAAGACAGCAGTGCGGCAGCTGGTATTGCACGGATTACATTGAATTGGCTAGCTTACCAAAAAGAGAGTGATACCGGAGCTTTGCAGCTGAGGGTTGATCATAAGCACGGTTATACAGATAGTACGCCCTCTGAATTTGTCATGGGTAATGTCGGAGGGTTTGGTTTAATCCAACCAGCTTTTAGTGATATAGGTTTAAGGTTAACAAATCTTTATTGGACACAAACCTTTAATAAACAATCTACCGATATGATGGTTGGTTTTTTAGATACGACTGATTATGTTGATACTTATCAGTTGGGTAACCCTTACTATGGTTTTTCTAACTTACAGTTTAGTACCGGTTCCGGTTCCATCCCAATCCCAGATGAATCAACATTCGGCGGCGTTCTACGCCATATGATGTCGGAAAACTATTATTTTTATGCAAGTTTCTCTGATGCAAAAGCTGATTCGACTAAGCCTTTCGATGGTGTTGAACAGTTCATCAATGATAATCAATATTTTAAGTCCCTAGAAATAGGTTGGGTGGAGTCGAAAGACGATTTTTATTTGAAGAATTCACACCTAACAGTTTGGCACAGTGATGGGCCAAAAGAGAAAGCTAGCGAAAACTATGGCGCAAATTGGTCGTCCATATATAAAACCGGCTCATGGATACCATTTTTCAGAGCCGGGGTCGCGCAAGGACCTGAGGCTCTATACAAATCTTCGGTCGTGTTTGGCACAGGATATAGTGGGGTAGGGCCTGGTATGCTTGGTATCGCTCTAGGTTGGGCTAAACCTAATGCTGAACTAGATGATTCTTATAATTCAGAAATCTATTACCGCATGAATTGGGGGGCTCTCTCGTTAACTCCTAATGTGCAATATCTTCACACTTTACCGTTTAACTCAAAAGCCGATGACAGTTGGATTATAGGTTTAAGAGGCAACCTTCACTTCGGTTTTTAATGTAAGCCAAGCCGTTCTTACCTAAATCACAACGGGAGAGCGGCTCTTTACGATGAGGCTTCAAATCTGTACCTAGAAATTAAATTAATTACCAATAATTAATTTATAAAAAACACGAAATCTACGTATCTTGGTTTAAATATTAAATTGCATTCGTGAACCCATGATTATCAAGGGCATACATAGTATTAGTAAGGGAAGAAGAAAAGGTTACTTCTCTCGAGACAAGATTCAGCAGGATTACAATGTGCTTGAAGGAGCGCGCCAAAGAATATTGTACCTTCTCGACAACTTTAGCCACTTTTATGTCTCGTTTTCCGGAGGGAAAGATTCTGGTGTTCTTTTGAACTTAACTATCCAAGAATCAAAAAAACGTGGCCGATTGCCTGTTGATGTACTCATCGTAGATTTCGAAGCCCAATACCACGAAACTCATGCTTTTATTGAGCGTATGGTGCTTCGTGGAGAAGTAAACCCATACTGGGTTTGCTTACCGCTTAGTTTAAGAAATTCAATTTCACAATTTCAGCCTAAATGGCTTTGTTGGGATCCAGATAAGGAAGCGCAATGGGTCAGAGAAATACCACAACATGAAGGCGTGATTTCTGATTTGGAGCATCTCCCGTTTTTTAAAAAAGGCATGGAATTTGAGGATTTCGTCTTTAAATTTGCTCATTGGTACCAAAAAAAGAAAGGCACACCAATTGCTGTGCTCATTGGTATACGAGCGGATGAGTCTTTACATCGTTTTAAAACTATTAAAAATCGCGCCAAAAAGAAATTTGATGATAAATATTGGACGACTCAAATGCAGGGCGACGTCTACATGGCTTACCCTCTTTATGATTGGAAGACTCCAGATATTTGGGTCGCGAACTCGCGCTTCAATTGGGATTACAACCGTATTTACGACTTAATGCATAAGGCCGGCGTCCCTCTTTCACAGCAGCGACTTTGCCAACCTTTTGGAGATGAGCAAAGAAAAGGTCTGTGGCTATATCAAATATTAGAACCTGATACCTGGCAAAAACTGGTTGCCAGAGTAGAAGGGTGTAACTTTGGTGCTCGATACTCAAAAAGCCAGGGGCGTATCCTTGGTTATTATCGCTTTGAATTACCACCGGGACTTAGCTACCGGCAATACAGTAAATACCTTCTGAAAACTATGCCGCCACATGTAGAAAAACATTACCGAGACCGAATTTTCAAGTTCTTACAGTGGTGGCGAAAAAACGGTCCTCAAAAAGGAGTGACCTGCATCCCTGATTACGCAGAGAGTAAATTGGAATCTAGGAAGCAAGTTCCAAGTTGGAGAAGGATTTGTAAAGTACTGATTAAAAATGACTATTGGTGCCGAGGACTCTCTTTTGGGTACAACAAGTCCTTAGCAAAACAATACCATGCCCTCTATGGAGAAGAGAGTGATACGAATGGAAAGTGAACCTACTCTAGCTTATCAACGTCGCATCAAGAAGCCGTTGAAACCTATCAATAACACGAACAAACAAGCCATTGACAAGGTCGCAATTTACAATAAAGCGGCCAAAGTACTCATCGAGCTTATTCCTGATTTACCGCCCGCTTGTCATGTTGAAATGATCCCACTTGATGAGATAGAAGCTAACCAATACAACCCAAATAAAATGGCGCCTCCAGAAAGTAAGCTCCTAAAAACGTCGATGGATAAAAATGGTATAACCATGCCTATTTTAGTTAATCGATTGAAGACATCCTTGAAAAAATACGTCGTCATCGATGGGTTTCATCGTTATCAATTATTGTTGAATCACCCTGAGCTACAAGTATTAAAGGGCTATATTCCTGCAGTGGTGCTTAGTTTGCCTGAAGAAAAGTGTATGGCGGCATCTGTTCGTCATAATCTTGCGCGAGGCTCCCATCAAGTAGAGCTCACAGCAGACCTGATCATTCAGCTTAAAGGAATGGGTTGGACGAATAATAAAATTTGTTACGAACTAGGGATGGACCAAGATGAGGTTTTACGATTGCAGCAGGTCACTGGCCTTGCTGCAGCCTTTAAAGATCAGGACTTCTCTCAATCATGGGAGTAATCACCTTTCTTCAGATGAAAACGATGACGAACTTTATTCGGTTCATGTCTAATTATGTGCCTAATTTAGTATGTAATTACTATTTTATTCTAAAAGCTAAGCGCTAGAGTCCTTGATTCTAGCGCTTTTTTTGATTTTAAAATTCTGCCCAACATTACGAAGCGGGTAGTGGTCATATAAAAAGCAATGTCGAACCAATGAAAGGTAACCATTTATGGATAGTACAAAACAGGTTATGGATAATGTGAAACCATCAATGACCGTGAAGACGCCTTCACTTATCGGAGGGGCGTGTATCGTCGCATGTATTTGCGTTGGTGCAGGTATGCTTGGGCTCCCAGCCGCTGGGGCTGGAGTTTGGACCATAGGGGCTTTAATGGCTTTGGTCTTCACCATGATTATCATGACAACTAGTGGCTGTTTGTTGCTCGAAGTTTTAAAAGATTACCCTTACCGGTCATCTTTCTCTTCCATAACGAAAGACTTGTTAGGTAAAGAGGTTAATTTCTTTAATAACCTAATGATTTACTTTGTCGGGGGGATCTTGCTGTATGCCTATATCACCTCTTCAGGACTAATTTTGAATGAATATTTTGGTATTGCCCCCCAACTGGCCTCCATCCTTTTCGTTTTTATCTTTTCTGGGCTAGTTTGGCATTCAACAAAAATGGTCGACCGTATTTCGATAGTCTTAATGCTGTTTATGATCATTAGCTTTAGCTTTGGCACCGTAGGCCTTTGGTTTAATGTCAACCTCAGTACTTTGCTTGATACTGCTCATCTGAAATTTGAGTATGCGCAATACGTGTGGGTCTTTTTTCCCATTGCCTTGACCGCGTTTGGGTACCAACATAGCGTCTCAACATTACGAGATTACTACCGTGAGGAAAGGCTTGCACAAAAAGCCATCATGGGCGGAACGATCATTGCTCTTTTTACTTACACTGTTTGGTTAATGAGTATTTATGGGAACTTACCAAGAGTAAATTTCGGACCTATCATTGCCGAAGGTGGCAATATAGACACCTTACTCATTAGCCTAAAATCTGTCTTAGCAGAAGAAACGTTATCAAATGTCATTAGCGCTTTTTCCGCGGCCGCTATTTTGTCGAGCTTTATAGGGGTTGGCTTGGGGGTATTCGATTTTTTAGCCGATTTATTCCAATTTGATGCGAGTTCAAAAGGCAGAACCAAAACTTGGGCGGTCACATTTATTCCGCCGCTGATTTTTTCTCTTCTCTTTCCTTTCGGTTTTCTAGCCGCAATTGGTTATGCCGCATCGGCCGCGGCTATTTGGGCGTGTATCGTACCGGCATTGCTAGCTAGAAAATCTAGGTTACAGAAAGCTATTTCTAACAACCAAGAAAATAACGACGAACAACATCAGCAAGCGAAACCTTATCGAGTACCTGGAGGAGAGTTGGTGTTGATTGGGGTATTCATTTACGGTGTGGGCATCATTGTTATCAACGTATTAGTCATGTTCGAAGCTCTGCCTGTTTTTAACGGCGTATAATCTTATTCATTCCTAAGTGGCACTCCGTGTCACTTAATCTTCCACCCAAAAACTTTTAAATTAGGGCTAGTGCTCCTCAACCTAGCGGTGACCCTGTAACGTTATATTTAACCTTTAAGCTACCCGTGTATTTTTGCTTTTTCCCGTTATGTATCACGGGGGTAAATTCGGCATAAGCAACAGCAATTAACTGACATTGCTTTTGCTTACTAGTCTTCGTATTCGACAATATCAATTCTGAAATCAGATGGAACTGCGACTGCTTTATACAATTTGATATTCCTATCACCGATTGTGCTTTTGACTTTTAATTGGTCTTCAACAGACATTTTTTCGCCAATGATAATCGAACTAATAACATCTTCGCTCAACTGGTATTTGTTTTCAGGCATAACTTCATTTTTAGTCGCAAATATCTCATTACCGTAAATAGATATATCAGTATTATTTTTCAATAAGTTAAGTACGTTTATCGTGAATGGTTTATCCAAGTAATCTACTGGACAGTAGCCGATATTGAGTGGTTTTTTTTGCTTATTGAAGTCATATTCAATACACATCCCTTTTAGACCATTAGCGTAATGACCCCAAAGCAAAGGATGATCGTTTGCAAAAGATAGGCTAAAGATTTTGTTATCTGATTTAACTTTGTGGATTTTGTCGTCTTGTAGAAGTTTTATCGTGTCCGATATCTTCTCAATGATGGAATACTTCGCCTCTTCATCTAACGTAGCCAGAGTTTTAAGAAATCCATTCTTAAAGTCTGCATTGGACATCTGATTCTTTTCTGCGTAGCTAAGGTAGACCTCAAGAGCATCGTCCATATTATCTAAGTTGATTCCAGAAATTATTTTGTAAAACAACTCAAAAGGATCATTGAAATCATCCACATGTGAAAACCACAATGTGTTCTCAGCGATTGAACTTAAACTGTATTTGTTAACTTCCCGAAATTTATACAACGGCTCAAAACGGCTCAATTCATAACTCCTAGCAATTTATGGAGGGCTCTTGCTTCAATACAAAACTTAAAAGCCTTTTATCAAGCTTATAGACATTGTCATCGAAACCTAGATAGAAAGACTCTGATAAATGAACCAGAACCTTCCTATACAGCACACTTACCCCATCGATTATATGTTGAGAAACTTTAAATAACAGTGGTTTATGTAAAGAGTTACATGATCTTAGCTATAGCACGAGCTATTTTCATTAAGTGAGTAGAAGTCTTGATTTCAAGCTTTGATTGAATCCCCAAAAGCGCAATCCCTGCTAGGATTTGTTGTGGCTTAACTATTTGTCCAGTTGGGAGTTCCATTCGGTCGTATAACATTTTGAACTGTTCCCGACCTTTTGCCATACGCATAAGCCTTTTACACTCAGGAGGTATCGGTTTTCCTTCATCCCAACCCGTGACAGTCCTCACAGTTTTAAAACAGCGTTCAGCGACCTCTTCCTTGGTCATTTGGCACTCTAACTCTCGAAAAATGTAATTCTTACTCATTTCGCGATACTTAGGTGATAAAAGCCATAAATATAATAGGTTGCATTGGATTTGTAAGATTTACACCATTAAACATAAGGAGAAAAAGTACGCACTAAGGTATGTCTAAATAGTAACCCCAGCTCTAGGCTGGGGCTAAAAAACGAAACGAGTAACAGCTAAGGCGCGACAGCAACGGCCTCTATTTCAATCAGGGCATTGAGAGGAAGTTTCGATACTTCGATGCAGGTTCTCGCAGGGAAAAAATTGGCGCCGTTCTTAATAAAGAAATCGTTATAAATTTCATTTACCACGGAAAAGCTCATCATATCGGTAAGGTAGACGGTTGTTTTCACTACATCTGACATGTCAGCGTCTGCATGGAGCAAAATCGCTCTCATGTTCTCTAGACACTGCACGGTTTGCTTCTCCAGACTACTTTTGACCAAAAGTCCTGTATGAGGACTCAATGGTAATTGACCTGAAGTGAAAATTAGCCCACCAGTGATGACCCCTTGAGAATATGGTCCGATCGCTTTTGGGGCTGCTTGAGTATCAATGATTTTGCGCATGTTTTCCCAGTCCTATTCGTTTTATATGTCTCAACCAAGCTATAGGATTAGCTGAAAAAACACTTATTATTTAGTCATAATTAAAAATAAGTTACTGATAGAAAAGAAAAAGGTGCAATGAATTTACTTCATTTGTTTTGGGGCTTTGACGTGCGAAGCACGGACAAAGCCGGCTTTGTTGCGTAATTAAATT
>NZ_AJZM02000347.1 GCF_000272405.2 Vibrio tasmaniensis 1F-187 | reverse complement strand
GAGTTAGTGACTTATGAAGTAAGACCTTACTATTTTGGTCTACGGCATGATGGCTAAAGTGGTTTTTAGCTAGGTCGATACCGCAGAAATAAGAATAATCAGACATGGTGCCTCCGGTGTAATTAAGTACCACGTAAGTGTGGCAGATCCTCGGGAGGGGAAATCCATGTCATTCGTTATGTCTCCGTAAGAAGAAAGGTATAGAATGAAGTTTATATTTGTTATTATTTCTTGCATATTTACTAACATTGCTAGTGCGAATACGTTGTACAAAACTGTAGAAATAGAAGCACTTAAAGAGTTTTTGGATGTGTGTGTAATAGAAGAAAATGGTTGGTGTCTAGATAAACCAATCTACTTTGAGTCGAATAATGCTTTAGCAATAAGATTAAATATAAATCATTCGTTAATCGGGCAAGGAGAACACGATCCAGAGTTAGTGCTTGAATTAGCGATGCTTAGTAATCTTTTGATGTTTAACTCAGTAGCAGCGCAACTATACAATATAGATGAAAGTTATGTTGACCTAAAGCTCAAGGAGACTAATCAAGACAATGTGGTAGTGTTAGGTACAATTGTCTCTGATGAAAAACGTTATGTGGGCTACTATCACATAAGTAATTCAACGACTTATATGATGCACGAAATCACATCTGATTACGCAGACAGCGTAGAGTTCTATTTGGACAAAATAAATAGATAGGCGCTCTCTAAAAAGACGTAACGAATAAGGATTAAGGTGTTG
>NZ_AJZM02000346.1 GCF_000272405.2 Vibrio tasmaniensis 1F-187 | reverse complement strand
GAGTTAGTGACTTATGAAGTAAGATTTTACTATTTTGCTCTACGGCATGAGGGTAAAATGGCTTTTAACTAAGTCGATACTGCGCAATTAAGACTAATCAGACATGGTACCTCAGGTTCAATTAAGTACCACATAAGTGTGGCAGATCCTCGGTAGGGGGGAATCCATGTCATTCGTTATGAGTGAACAGGAGTTTCAGTGGCTGTATATTTAGATTCAATAAAAGTTTCACCTAGAAGAGATATGTTAAAAGTCATAGATGAATACTCAATGTCATCAGATAGTGTCAGTCTAACTGATGATATTCGCTTCAAACTAGTAGAAATATTGCCATTGGGTTCGGTGTCTGAAGATAGTTTCGCTGAAAACGATATCGCTCTAGTTGTTCGTGTGCCATTTCATCGAAGAGGGACGTTATTGTTTGGCTTCGGAGTAATCTTAGGTTGGCGTCCTCTAGTGACAATAGAGTTTGATGTTATTTCTTTGGCTAGCGGTGAGACAATTGAAACATTACGTTCAACAAACAAGCTTAGTTGGAGTGGGTATATTAGAGGTCTCCTACGTTTGAACTCAATCATTCATATTAAGCCAGAATTTGGGTTTGCAGACCTTGAGCCACTTATAGAACAGTCTGTATGGAGCCTTTTGAAGGAGATTCAAACTAAGTACTCATAACAAATAAGGATTAAGGTATTGCGTAGCCAACACTAAA
>NZ_AJZM02000345.1:19126-24710 GCF_000272405.2 Vibrio tasmaniensis 1F-187 | reverse complement strand
TAACGCAGTAGAAATGAACCACAAGGACTGCCCGAAGGGTTCGGTTAAAATCGCTTTATGCTTTGTTGAAGAATATTTGCTTAAAATGACTAGGCTACATACTCTTCGCCGCGCCTAAAACGATTTTACCTCGAACAAAACTTAACCACGAAAGGTCAACAGCCCCTAGCCTTTATCAAATTACCGTTATAGAACTGACGGTTTGCCTTTCATCATGCGCTTGCCTTCTCGCTTAATACATTCAGCAAGTGGGTTTTCTGCCATATCCGCACGCCAAATAAACGAAAGCGTACGTTCCATTTCAAGCTCAGGAACATTCAAAGTAACGAGCTGGCCAGATTCAACAAACTGCTCGACATCGAGATAAGGTAAACACGTTAAATATGGGCCGTTTGCTACCAAACTTCTTAAAACAGGAACGTGTTCATATTCTCGCCAAACATCAAGATCACCAATTAAATGATGAATAGAGCTATCAAAAACTTTGCGAGTACCTGAACCATGTTCACGCAATACCCACTTCGCTTGTTCTAGTTGCGCCAAACTGACACGTTCACGCTTTGCAAATGGGTGATGAGCCGATGCAACCACCGTTAAATGGTCGGTACACCACACTTCTTGATGAACTCGGTTATCGTCACAGCGACCTTCGATAACGCCAAGGTCATATTGGTAATCTAATACGCCATCTATAACCGCATCGGTACTTTGTACACCAAGCGAGATTCGCATCTCAGGAAAGTCGTTATCAATAATACTGATGAGGTCTGGAACCAGGTGTTCTGCCGGGGTTTGGCTCGCACCGAGTTTGAGCTCTCCACTCAATAAATGCTGCTCGTAAAAGCCCATTTCAATTTGCTGTGCATCTTGCAGTAAACGCTTCGCTTTTGGCCTAAGCCACATGCCCCAATGAGTGAGCGCCATTTGCTTGCCCTGCCTTTCAAACAAAGGCCTGCCGAGCATTTTTTCCAACTGTGCAAGAGACATACTTGTCGCCGACTGAGTCAATGCAAGCCTATCAGCTGCCTGACTTACGCTTCCCGAATCTGCTACCGCGTCAAAGACGGCGAGTTGCTTTAATGAATAACGCAAAATCTATCCTTAATTCTTTTAATAACTTATGTCCTGCTGCTCGTTTTTTGTTAAGCCGATGAGCAATCAATTTCATTCTACGCCTAACCAAATCTATATCAATATTTTTGATGTGGTTTCTAAAAATTATCAATTTTACCTCTACCCCCCAACACCCTAATCTGGAATGGCAGGACACAACGAGCCCTGCAAAACATTACTGATTAACCATTACGGATTAACCAAGTCATTAACACTAGGAATTACACATGACGGATTGTTCAAGGGGGGGATATGGCAACCAGCACTTCTGAAAATCAGCAACTGTTCTCGCCAACAGAAATGATGGCGGAAGCCGAGAAATTTGCATTAAGCAAAGCAAATAAAACCAGCAGCATGACATTGAGTTTGGCAATCATGGCTGGCGCATTCATCGGGCTTGCTTTTTTATTCTACATCACGGTGACCACAGGTAGCGCTGATGCAGGATGGGGATTAAGTCGCTTAGCCGGTGGGCTTGCATTCAGCATGGGGTTAATCCTGATTGTGATTTGTGGTGGCGAGCTGTTTACCAGTTCGGTGTTATCAAGCATTTCATGGGCTAATAAGCAGATAACCTTCACCAAGATGCTGTCTATCTGGGGCAAGGTATATGTAGGCAACTTTATCGGTGCCATGTTCCTACTGGCTTTGGTAAGTGCAGCAGGCTTATATCAACTGGATGGCGGGCAATGGGGCTTAAACGCTCTAAACATTGCTCAACACAAGCTACACCACAGCCCTGTTCAAGCTTTCGCTTTGGGTGTGCTTTGTAACTTACTAGTGTGTTTAGCAATTTGGTTAACGTTCAGCTCAGCTAACGCCATGACTAAAGCAATGATGACCGTATTACCCGTTGCAATGTTTGTTAGCTCAGGCTTTGAACACTGTGTGGCGAATATGTTCATGGTTCCATTAGGCATCACAATTCAAGCATTCGCACCAGAGAGTTTTTGGATGCAAATTGGCGCAACATCAGCCCAGTATGCAGACCTGAACATCATGAAATTTGTCACTGCAAACTTAATACCAGTGACATTCGGCAACATTGTAGGTGGTGCGGTATTGGTCGGCTTAGCCAATTGGAGTATCTACCGTCGCCCGCAGCTTAAAGCGGCAAAAATTACAGCAATAACTCAAACAACAGAAATTACGTCAGTTAAGGAAACCACTATGAGCACTACAACTACTATCAAGCAAATCATGAACACTCAACCAATTACACTGAGCGTAGAAATGCCTACTTCAGTGGCGATTGATTCACTTTTAGATGCTCAACTTGTTAGCGCTCCTGTTTGCGATGTTGAAGGCCGCCTAGTAGGTATCCTCTCTGTTCACGACGTAATGGTTGACCTTTGGTGCCAAGACTACATTCCGACTAAAGGTCAGAAAGTGGTAGACCTAATGAGCCGTGACGTAGTGGCTATTGATGCAAACGACAAACTGGTCGATGTTGCTGAGTTCCTATGTATCGATAAAGAGCAACTGTACCCGACAACAAGCATGGGCTATGCCACTCGCCTGACCTCTCTTTCTTTAGAAGAGCGTGCAAAAGCGATGAAAGTAAGCCAACCACATATGCTTCCAGTGCTAGAAAATGGCGTAATGGTCGGTGTGATGACTCGTACTGAAGTTATGCAAGCACTACGTCCAATCTATGGCGACCGCCTAAACGTGGTTCCAAAGGCTGAACTAGAAACGGCTTAACTAGCGACTGTTTACAAAGCAAGCGTTTCATTAGAAACAAAGTAACGAATCGTAGGCTGAACTATTAGGGATTAGTCGTTCAGCTAGATAACTCAGTCATTGCAACGTTGACTGGCAGAGGTAAATGGTGGCTTAAGACGCAGTAAAAGGTTTGACACAAAACAGACCTAAACGCGTGGCCATTTACCTCAATAAAAAAGGCGCAAAGTGAAAACTTTGCGCCTTTCTCTATATTCTAGCTGCTTTGCTACTTTCCATATTACTATATAACTGGCTAACAGCCGCCCTATCTCGTATCGACTAGGTTTTTGATCTTTCTAAATATGTTGATAGCGATTATTGATAGCTAGATTACTTCTTTACACCTTCAACATGCAGATCCATGTCTACATAGCTTGAAGCGCCCATTACTGGGATATTGAAGTCAGCAAGCTCTAGACGAGTTGTACCAACGAAACCAGCACGCTCACCACCCCATGGGTCTTGACCAGCACCGATGAATTCAGCTTCGATAACGATAGGCTTAGTTACACCGTGAAGTTTAAGGTCACCCATAACTTCAAGTTTGCCGTCGCCTTTATCAACCACTTTTGTGCTGTTGAATGTCGCATCAGAAAACTTACCAGCATTGATGAAATCACCGCTACGGATGTGCTTATCACGCTCTGCGTGGTTTGAGTCAAGGCTAGTTGTATCAACCGTTACGTTGATTTTAGACGCTTCAACGTTGTTCTCATCAAATGAGAAGTCACCTGAGAATGTGTTAAAACGACCTTGGATAAAGCTGTAACCTAGGTGGCTAACTTTGAAGTTAACTGAAGCATGCGCACCTTTTGTATCAATCACGTAATCAGCGGCGTTCGCAGCGAAAGGCATTGCCATAGCAAATGCTAATCCTGTAGCGATAATTGACTTTTTCATTTTGAAGCTCCTATCATTTTTCGTAGCGTATCGTCTTTGTCGATAACGTGGTGTTTTATCGCTGCTAAGGCGTGCACTGATGCCATAATGATCAGTACCCATGCAGCATAGTAGTGAACCGTTCCTGCGAGATCAGATTGGTTTGCAAATAGTTCACCCATACTTGGTACAGTGAACCAATTGAATACCTCGATCCCACGGCCATCTGATGTCGAAATCAAATAACCTGAAATAAATAAAACCGCTAAGTTAATGTACATAAATCCATGAGCGATCTTCGCCGCTACAACTTCATAGCTTTTACCTTCCACATTAGGTGACGCGGTAACCAGCTTCCAAAGCAAGCGGATAATGGTAACGGCAGCCAAAAGAATGCCTACCGAACGGTGGTAGTCTGGTGCTGTTTTGTACCACTCACTGTAGTAAGAAAGATCAACCATCCATAGGCCTACATCAAATAGGCCAAATATTGCGAGTGCTGAGATCCAATGCATTGCTCTTGCTAAAGGATTGTAATTTTTGACGTTGTTGTTCATGCATCTCTTCCGAATGTTACGTGTCGTGTAGTTTTGAAAAGCGTACCCTACACCAAGTTTGCGTAACATATTATTTACCAAGTTTTACATTAGTTACATCATTTCAAATTAAACGAGTTATTCAAAAATTTTGAACAAGTTGCTTTATGGACAAATTTCTTTGTCGAACAATCGCTTGCTGAGTTATATCTCAACGATTTGTTCAATTTCATAGAGCTCATCTGATATGTCTAACATCTTACGTTCCATCACTTTTTGAGCGTCTTCTATCCCCTTGTTGTAATACACGGCTCCAAACTTTTTACTGATGAAGTCGACTAAGAATTCAGTGTCGAACTGACCAAGCTCTACATCGAGCTCATCTTGTAGATACTTTTGAAGTGTATGAGTGAGTTCGGATTTTTGCTTTGAATCTAATTGAATGGTCATGGGTGTTTCCAAATAAAGAGTATGTAGAACAATTGTGATTAGCCGACTAAGCTATAATTTCGTTAGCTCACTGCAACTCTGCCAATCAGTTCAAGTTTTCTAACTAGCTATAATTCCTCATAATTTAGTTTACAGACCAGTAGAGTGCCAGTGCTATCCATAAAATCGCTCAGTAATGGTTAATTTTGATAGAGGGATCAAGAACTCGCACTTTGACAATAGGTAATGGCGCCGAAATTACCGTACTATTGCCCATCAATAAGATAGCAACCGTGTATAAGAGGCTTCATTGTTATTAGATCTGGTGATTAAAAGCGTCAATCAGTTTCAAGACGATTGCTTGAAACTTTGTGAGCGTCATTACCCTACCGTACACAATCAAGGGATCAGTGAACATCACATAGGCAAAGCGTTTGCGAGACGAATGGAGCACACTTTCGTTAGCTTCAATCATGCAAGCAACGTAAGCCCACTAGAAATGCTCTCTTCTGGTGAAACGCCACGACACTTCCGAATCTCTTCTGAAATTGGTACCGTTTGGATGATTAGCCACCATATGGTGAGCGCAGGAAAGACTTGTCGTAAAAAGTTGATGCTGGACATTCATAACTGGCAGCAAGAGTACGGATTTGCCATTCAACCCAATGACCTATTGATTATTGTCTCCGACCATTGGATAAGTCGAAGCAAAAACAGTGGTGAACTCTTGCATTGGTGGATGGGGGAACTCCCAGACCAGATTAGCGACTACAGCCTACAAGGTATCACGCTAAGAGAGAGTGATACTCAATTCGCAGATGATTTAAATAGTAACTTCAAAATCAGTCCGTGTTTTATCCGATTCGCTCACCCGCTAAAACGCTCTGGAAATCAACAACTAG
>NZ_AJZM02000345.1:693-19116 GCF_000272405.2 Vibrio tasmaniensis 1F-187 | reverse complement strand
CCACGAAAGGTCAACAGCCCCTAGTCATCAACCCTAAACATCAGATGTAAATTGAATCCAATTAATTCAAACGATCTCACCCTCAAACCACACGAATAAAAAAACCGAGCAACTCGTGTGAGTTACTCGGTTTGACTTATTCCCGATGTATTCAGTCATTGTTGGTATCAACGAACGATTTTGCAATCACGACTGAATTCAATGTGATGCTTCGTTCCCGCAAAGCACCACATCAACACAAGCCATCGTTAAATAACTTGCGTGTCAATCATTTACAGTTGAGCAAATGATCCTTCCCACGAGTATGTCTCACCCGCGAACTCAACTGTGTGAGTTGCTTGCTGCGTGTCTTCAGCTTGGTTTGAAATACCGTAATGGTAAGTGTTACCAGAAGTAGTCTGAATGCGAACAACAGTCCCGACACTGTTATGGCCCACAACAGACACTGATTTAACCAGACCACGAGCGCCTACAGAGGCTTCGATAGACTCGTTAAAGTAACCATGCGTTTCTAGTACAGAAGCAAACACGTGGTTTTGACCAGACTGACGTAAGATAAGCGCAGGCTCACTCTTAAGGTTAAAGTCTGGATCGTTAGCACCAGTGCGAGCAAAGATTACTTCACTGCCCGCATTCGCGCTGGTTACTAGGCTGTAGTAGCTGCTGTCATGTAGCCAGCTCACCAGAGAGCCCTCTTGGTTCACTTTGCCTGAAGCAACGTTCCATAAGTGCTGGTAACCGTTGTCTTCACCTAGCGGCTTCAGCGTGCTTTCGATGTTGTAGTCGAAGTCAGTACGGATGATTTGACCCGAGTGGTGAACGGGTAGGTCGTACTGGTGTTCAGCGTCAGCTTCGATGCGGTATACATCGATAACTAGTGGCTTCTCGAACTCAGGAAGTTCAGCAAGAATCACGCTGCGTTGCATGTCTACGCCGGTGTAGTACTCAGAAATTGTGCCGCTCATACCTTGCAGAGACTGGTCGTCTGCTACGAAGAAGTGCTTCTGACCAAACTTAGATTCAGCCAATGCCGTATCGAAGTTGTTCTGTGTTTTCTGATCAACCGTTACTGTGTTGTGAGCAACTGTCTGCTTACAGTAAGACTTGTTCTCTGGGATGTAACGACCGCCAAACTTAGGCTCAACGTTTACCCAGCGACCGAAGCCGTAATCGTGCAGCACTTCGTGGCCACGGTTGAATACGCTTAGGTGTAGCCCATCGTAGTGACCGTGGTCTAGCGCAGAGTGGTACTGGTGATCGCTGCCGTGTTGACCAAACCAAATCAACGCCATCGTGTCGTCGTCTTGTTCGTCACGGTGACGAAGAATGCTTACGCCGCCTTTTTCGCCTTCAGGGCCGTCAGTTACAAACAGGCTACCCCAGTTGAATGCTTTGATGTCGTCTGCTGCATTGACAGCGTCAGATAGCGTTTTACCTGAAGCATGGACCCAAACATCTTGTTGGTGATTAGCCATACCAAGTAAAGTTTCAGTCTGCTCATAGCGGTGGTAACACACAGACGTTGCCATAATAACGCCTTCATCGTTAATAGAAATCGTCTTCGATGAATCGTTCAGAGCTGGCAATGTACCGTCTGGGAATGCCGTTTTGAATACCGCGTAAGACGTTGTCTTGATCACTGAGTCGTTGAATTCGTAAATACCAAGATCTGGCTGACGACGTTCAATCGCTTCTGCGAACAAGTAGATTGGACGTAGTGAGAAACGGTGGTAGTAAGGACCTTCCATGTAGTAGCCGTCTGGCGAGAACAGTTGGTCAAGTTGTGCTAAGAAACCGCCGCTTACTTTGTCGAGTTTCAGGCCGTAAAGCGCTTTGTCTACTGACTCTTGATCGTTGATTGCGTAACCACAGATACCGACTGCAGCCACTGCCCATAAACCGTGGTTGTGTACGATATCGAAGTCGTGTGCGTAAGTAACAACAAACATTTCGATCATTTGCTTAAGAAGATCGTCTTCAATCAGACGCTTTTGTTCTTCAGAAATGGTGTGGTAGATACAGCTGTACGCACAAGAAGCGTAAAGCATCCACATGTTTTCGTTCAACGTTTGGTGGAACAGCTTACCCGGAGGGTTAGAGTCACGGCTTACGTTACTTTCAAGTGTTGGGTACACCGTAGCGTACGCAGTTAACATATCAACGATGTAATCACGGTACTTTGTTTCCTCAGTGATAAGGAACAAACGACCCGCTAGATCCATGTGGATGTAGTTTTGTTTGTGACGGTTATGTTCGTAGCCGCCGCCTTCACCGTGACCTGGAACTTCAATGCCAACTTCCGCCATGTAAGCGTCAGTTTGTTTAATATCGCGAGTCAGTGCGTTACCTAAAAGGCTATCCTTGCCAAGTTCTTTACGAAGCTCTGCTGCTTCCTCAAAGTTAAGTAAAAGTGGTTGATAGCTCATTATTATTTCCCCTGCTCTGCTGTGCTTGCTAATTCTGGGTTTAAAATTGTTTCTACTGAGTAGAAGCCTGTCCAGCTGTATACTTTACCGTTCAGTTCTACTTTGTGTTCAGTGCTCTCAGTCGCGCCAAGTTGGTTGCTGATCATCACTGTCACATTTGACTTCTCTGTGGTGATTTCGACGACTGAACCGACGTTTGTATGCGCTACAACCTTGATGTCTTTCACAACGCCGCGAGCATTTACTGATTGTTCGAACTCTTCGTTAAAGTAACCGTGCGTTTCTAGAACAGAAGCGAACAGTGTTGTTTCGCCTTTGCTACGTAAAATGAATGCAGGCTCTGAACGTAGGTTGAAGCTTGAATCGTTAGCACCAGTGCGAGTAAAGACAACTTCAGCATTGTCGTTAGACGTTGCGCCTAGCCAAGTGTAGTACGTGTTGTTTTGTAGCCAGCTCACAAGTGCTGTGCCCTTGACTTCACCACTTGCGACGTTCCATAAGTGTTGATAACCGAAATCGCTGCCTAGCGTGTTTAACTCTTTGTTTGCTTGGTATTCAAAGTTAGTGCGAACAATTTGACCTTCATATTGATGAGAGTAATCAAATTGGTGCTCGCCTTCGCCGCCTTTTGTAGAATCTAAGCGGTAAAGGTCTAACAATAGCGGCGATTCAAGCTCTTCAAGGTTTAACATAAACACGCTGCGTTGCATGTCAAAACCTTGGTAGTGATCGTTAGCAAATGCACTCATGCCGTTGATTTTCTCGTCTTCTACTTTAAAGAAGTGAGGCAAGCCGTGTACTGAGTCTGCACGCTCAACGTCAAAGTTATTCTGACATTTTTCATCAATGGTTACTGCATTATGAGCAATCGTTTGACGTGCGTAAGATTTGTTTTCATCTAGGTAACGACCGCCGAATTTTGGCTCAACGTTCACCCAACGGCAGAAGCCGTATTCACGTAGCACTTCTTGACCTCGGTTGAAGAAAGAAATACCCAGCGTATCGAAGTTGCCGTGACCCATGCCGTGTTGGCCGTAGTTCATCACTAACTGAGAAACGTCGCCTTTCTTATCCTGCATGCGGATAAAACCTTGCGCGCCGTTGTGACCTTCAGGGCCTTCGTTCAATTCAACACTTGGCCAGAAAGGCATGCCGATTTCTTTTTCAACAGAAGCCGCTTCGTATGCTTTAGATAACTCAAGACCACATGGGTGCATCCATACTGCGTCTTGAATCTTCGCCATACCAAGAATGTTTTGATCTACGCCGTTTTCTGAAGAGTAATGTTTGCTGTAAACACTGACGGCAACTTGAACACCCATGTCTGTGATGCCCATTGTGCGAGATGCATCATTCAGAGCCGGGAATTCACCGTTCGGGTACGCTGTCGCCAGCATTGCTTGTACTGTGTTACCAATCACGCCGCCTTTGTAGTTGTAGATATCAACTTCAGGCATATGACGGTGAATCACTTCAGCGAACACACACGTTGGGCGAATCGCGTAACGGTGGTAGTAAGGGCCTTCCATGTAGTAACCAGAAGGTGCAAACAGCTGAGAAATTTGAGCTAGAAAGCCGCCAGTATCGTTACGGTCGATGCCGTACACTGACATTTCAAGGTACTCGCGCTTGCCTAGAGCAAGACCACAGATACCCACAGCGGCTACTGCCCAAATACCGTGGTTGTGAATGCGGTCGAAGTCGTGTGCGTATTTAACCGTAAACATTTCTAGCATTGGTTCGAAAATGCGCGATTCAATGTTGTCACGCTGCTCTTGTGTCAGTGTTGAAGCAACACAAGAGTAAGCCAAGCTTGAGAACATTAACCAGCAGTGTTCGTTCAAGATTTGGTGGAACAAACGACCTGTAGGGTTAGTGTTTTTCTGTACGTGGTAATCAAACGTTAGATATTTGTCCGCGTACTCTTCTAGTAGTTCTGTAACAAAGTCAGCGTACTTTTGCTCTTTAGTGATCAAGAACATGCGACCAGCTAAGTTCATGTACGTGTAGTTTTGCTTATGGCGGTTATGCTCGTAACCACCCGCTTCTCCGTGACCAGGAACATCAATAGGTAAGCACATGAACGCTTCTAGGTCTTTCGCGTTCGCTGCAATGGTTTTGCCCATTAAGCTAGAACGGCCCACTTCAAGGTGAAGTTGCTCTATTTCTGCTTCAGTCAACAATACTGGTTTAGTCGTCATATTCTTTGTCACCCTCAATAAAGAGTTTATCGGTTTAAACTTTGATTAAATTTTCAAACTCCATATAAAGTAATACAATATTAGCTTTAATTGTACCTATTCGTCGCAAAATGATGAGCAGAATCACATAAACCCGCATAAGCTATTGATATGAATAGATAACACTAAATATCAGGCATTTGTTAAGTTGTTGATTTATTTGCGCTATATAAAGTATCGCTTGATCAATATCACACAACGCTAGATATATTGTATTACAATTAACCTCATTCCCTTATGATGAACACAGTTAAGTAACACTTAAAAGATTTAAACAGATTAGGAGATACACAATGAACTCTTTCTTTATTCTAGATGAAAACCCATGGGAAGAATTGGGCGGTGGTATCAAGCGTAAAATCGTCGCGTACACTGACGATCTTATGGCTGTACACCTATGTTTTGATAAGGGCGCAATTGGCCATCCTCATACTCACGAAATTCACGACCAAATCGGTTATGTTGTTCGTGGTAGCTTCGAAGCTGAAATCGAAGGTGAAAAGAAAGTGCTTAAAGAAGGCGATGCTTACTTCGCGCGTAAACACATGATGCACGGCGCCGTTGCTCTAGAGCAAGACAGCATCCTTCTTGATATCTTCAATCCTGCGCGTGAAGATTTCCTAAAATAATAACTAGCGCAACCTCAGTTGCTAAGGTAAGCATATGAAATCATTAAACATCGCGGTCATTGGCGAGTGCATGGTTGAGCTACAACAGAAACAAGACGGGCTTCAGCAGAGTTTTGGTGGCGATACACTGAATACAGCACTTTACTTGTCTCGCTTAACAAAAGAGCAAGATATCAACACGAGCTACGTAACAGCACTAGGCACTGACCCATTCAGTACCGACATGTTAGAAAAGTGGCAAGCGGAAGGTATCGACACTAGCTTAATTGCTCAGCTTGATCACAAACAACCAGGGCTTTACTACATCGAGACCGATGAAACTGGTGAACGCAGTTTCCACTACTGGCGTAATGATGCTGCAGCAAAATTCATGTTTGACCAGCAAGACACGCCTGCTCTACTTGATAAGCTATTTTCTTTTGACGCGGTTTACCTAAGTGGTATTACGCTTGCTATCTTGACAGAGAACGGACGCGCACAGCTATTCAGCTTCTTAGACAAATTCAAAGCTCAAGGCGGCCAAGTATTCTTCGACAATAACTTTCGTCCAAAACTTTGGGAAAGCCAACAAGAAGCGATTTCTTGGTACTTGAAGATGCTTAAGTACACCGACACAGCGCTACTGACGTTCGATGACGAGCAAGAGCTGTACGGTGACGAAAGCATTGAACAGTGTATTGCACGTACGTCTGAGTCTGGAGTGAAAGAGATCATCATTAAGCGTGGCGCGAAAGACTGCCTAGTGGTTGAAAGCCAAAGTGCTCAGTACGTTGCACCAAACCCAGTAGACAGCATCGTTGATACAACAGCGGCTGGCGATTCGTTCAGTGCAGGCTTCTTGGCTAAACGCTTGAGCGGTGGCAATGCGCGTGATGCAGCATTAGCAGGTCACATTGTGGCAGGGACTGTGATTCAGCATCCAGGTGCTATCATTCCTCTAGAAGCGACCCCTGATTTGTCTCTATAATTGCGCACTTTAACTATTAATCAAGGGTTTGCTTAGTTGAAAGCAGACCCATTATTAACGTGAGAAAGAATTCATGACTACATTAAATGAACAACTAGCAAACCTAAAAGTAATCCCTGTAATCGCTATCAACCGTGCTGAAGATGCCATCCCCCTAGGCAAAGCACTGGTTGAAAACGGCATGCCATGTGCAGAAATCACACTGCGTACAGAATGTGCAATCGAAGCGATTCGTATCATGCGTAAAGAATTCCCAGACATGTTAATCGGTTCAGGTACTGTACTGACTAACGAGCAAGTTGACGCATCTATCGAAGCTGGCGTTGATTTCATCGTAAGCCCAGGTTTTAACCCACGTACTGTTCAATACTGTATCGACAAAGGTGTTGCAATCGTACCGGGTGTTAACAACCCAAGCCTAGTTGAACAAGCAATGGAAATGGGTCTTCGCACGTTGAAGTTCTTCCCTGCTGAACCTTCAGGCGGTACTGGTATGCTTAAAGCACTAACAGCAGTTTACCCTGTTAAATTTATGCCTACTGGCGGCGTAAGCTTGAAGAATGTAGATGAATACCTATCGATCCCTTCTGTTCTTGCGTGTGGCGGTACTTGGATGGTTCCAACTAACCTTATCGACGAAGGTAAGTGGGACGAACTAGGCAAGCTTGTTCGTGACGCTGTCGAGCTAGTCAATAGATAGATTCGCGTTAACCGGCTGACACTTGTTCAACGACGAAAGCGAGCTCTGTGCTCGCTTTTTTATTACGTGATATAAAGTGGACACACCTATTTTATTTTTAACCATACTTATTAGAGTTTTGTCGCTTCTCAATCAACACGCTCGCTCAACTAATCCCTATAACCACACGGATATTTGTATTATTATTTTAAATACTTACTTTCAAGTATTTATCCAACGACAACGATGAAATTTGAAATAATTGCAAAAAATTAAGCTCTTAAACGGCTTTAAGTGCCATCTATGATGAAATAAACATGCGCCCCAGATCACGCTAAAGACATATTGTAGTACAAATAAACATGCAGAAGGAGTAATCTAGATGTCAGTTAATTATGAAACTTAAAAGGCTGAAAAGATGACTATTGATACTTTTGTTGTTCTCGCCTACTTCTTCTTTTTAATCGCGATTGGTTGGATGTTCCGTAAGTTCACCACCTCTACAAGTGATTACTTCAGAGGGGGCGGCAAAATGTTGTGGTGGATGGTTGGTGCAACCGCCTTCATGACACAGTTTTCAGCATGGACGTTTACAGGTGCCGCAGGACGCGCGTTCAATGACGGTTTCGTTATTGTAATCCTATTCCTAGCCAATGCTTTTGGCTATTTCATGAACTATATGTACTTCGCTCCAAAGTTCCGCCAACTTCGTGTGGTAACGGCGATCGAAGCCATTCGTCAACGCTTTGGTAAAACGTCTGAACAGTTCTTCACATGGGCAGGTATGCCTGACAGTCTTATCTCTGCAGGTATCTGGCTAAACGGTCTCGCTATCTTCGTAGCTGCTGTATTCAACATCCCAATGGAAGCAACCATTGTGGTAACGGGTATGGTTCTAGTATTGATGGCAGTAACAGGCGGCTCTTGGGCGGTTGTTGCTTCTGACTTCATGCAAATGCTTGTAATCATGGCCGTGACAATCACTTGTGCGGTTGCGGCTTACTTCCACGGTGGTGGCTTAACTAACATCGTTGCTAACTTCGACGGCGACTTCATGTTAGGTAACAACCTAAACTACATGAGCATCTTCATCCTTTGGGTTGTGTTCATCTTCGTGAAGCAATTCGGTGTAATGAACAACAGCATCAACGCTTACCGTTACCTATGTGCAAAAGACAGTGAAAACGCACGTAAAGCGGCAGGCCTAGCATGTATCCTTATGGTTGTTGGTCCACTAATTTGGTTCCTACCACCATGGTACGTAAGTGCATTCATGCCTGAGTTCGCATTAGAGTACGCTTCAATGGGTGATAAAGCGGGTGATGCTGCTTACCTAGCATTCGTACAGAACGTAATGCCAGCAGGTATGGTTGGTCTTCTTATGTCAGCAATGTTCGCTGCAACGATGTCTTCTATGGATTCAGGTTTGAACCGTAATGCTGGTATCTTTGTAATGAACTTCTACAGCCCGATTCTTCGTCAAAATGCGACTCAGAAAGAACTGGTTATTGTAAGTAAGCTAACGACTATTATGATGGGTGTTATCATCATCGCGATTGGCTTGTTCATTAACTCTCTACGTCACTTGAGCTTGTTCGATATCGTAATGAACGTAGGTGCGTTAATTGGCTTCCCAATGCTTATCCCTGTACTACTTGGTATGTGGATTCGTAAGACGCCTGACTGGGCTGGTTGGTCTACTCTCGTGGTTGGTGGTTTCGTTTCTTACATCTTCGGTATCTCGCTTCAAGCAGAAGACATCGAGCACCTATTCGGTATGGAAACAGCGCTTACTGGCCGTGAATGGAGCGACTTGAAAGTAGGTCTTAGCTTAGCTGCTCACGTAGTGTTTACTGGTGGTTACTTCATGCTAACTTCTCGCTTCTACAAAGGCCTATCGCCTGAACGTGAGAAAGAAGTTGACCAACTATTCACTAACTGGAACACACCATTAGTAGCGGAAGGTGAAGAGCAACAAAACCTAGATACTAAACAGCGTTCAATGCTTGGTAAGCTTATCAGCACAGCAGGTTTCGGTATCCTAGCAATGGCTCTGATTCCAAACGAACCAACAGGACGCTTGTTGTTCCTACTATGTGGTTCGATGGTACTAACCGTTGGTATCCTACTGGTTAATGCGGCAAAAAGCCCTGCAAAAAAGCTAAATGATGGAGCGATTCTCAAATAGTATAGAGAAAAAACACTATTCGCTTAGCTGATATAACACATAAAATAATGCCCATGCTTCCCCCGACAGCATGGGCTTTTTGTTGTTTTATCGAGGCTATTGTTTTATCGAGGCTATTGGTTTATCGGACTCATTCAGCAAGATTTAATAAAAAATAGGCCAGCATTGCTGGCCTATTTCGTTATGGTTTAGTTATTCACTTCTAATCACTAGCGCTTATCAATTGAGCGTTAACCGTGAGTCATGACATTTTGTTGCACTAGCGCATCCAGAATATCAGAAGGCATGGTGCCATTTAACGTCAGCTGAGGCGCAAGATCTTCAACCACAATCACTTGTTCTGTAGTGCCTAAGCCATCAGGGTTAATCGTAAGTTCAATATCATCCCCGTCAACCTTCGCATCAATGTGTTGCAGCAGTGTTGTTATATCTGGTGAGGCACTTTTCAGCTCAGGTAACACTTCTCTTAGATCGAGTTGGTCTCCTTCAGATAGGCTAAAGTCGGTAATCGTATCTTCGACACCATCTTCGATGTTGAACCATACAAACGAATCCATACCATCTCCACCGGTTAGAATATCTGAACCGCCGCCGCCAATGAGTGTGTCGTTACCGTCACCGCCCACGAGCGTATCGTCACCCGAACCACCTTCCAGACGATCATTTCCAGATCCCGCTGTCAGGTCGATATTGCCAGCCCCTGCCAATAACTGAACATCGTCGGTTTCTGTAGCTAAATCGATATCAACCCCGTTAGACACAATGTTCAAGTTGAGATCTATCGAAGCCGATGTTGCAGTATCGCTGTTATCTAGCTCTTCTGAAACCGCCTCCACTTTGAGTGTGTAGCTTCCCGGCGTATCAGAAAGCCCAACCACTTTCACAGTGTCAATCGCATCCGCCGTGGCAATCCAAACTCCACCACCGACATCAGTCACTGAACCCACATCACTCGTAATTTGAGCACCAACAGGCACATCACTGATACGTAGCGTTAGCTCTTCCGTAATATCTGTCAAGGCAGCAATAATACCAACCAAAGGAACGCCGCTAGCGCTTACTGACTGGTTAGCGGTGATATTTCTGACGTAGTTAGACGCAGTATCAATCGACAAAGTCGGCGCATTCGCCACAGGAGTCACTGCGATATCATAGATAACTGGCGTGGTTTCAATGACGATACCAGAAGGGTTTCCGCTATCTTTCGCGATGACTTCCAAGCCAATGCTATTGGTTGGAGACAGGCTCGCATCCAGATAAACACCCGCAGGGCTAGTCGGTGTGTCAATCAATGCATTTAGGTCGCTCAACGTACCTACTAAGATAACCGAACCTGTGTTGTTGCCATTCACCATCACAGTTGTCACGGCAGGCAGCGACACATTTAACGTTCCGTAATCCACCGTCAAAGTGACCGTCATCAAGTCATTAGAAAATGAATCAACATAATCAGGATCACTGACATTGATGCCACTCAGCAGCTGACCCGATTCTTCATCAATAAAATCAGTGACATTGTCACCATTAACAACAGGTGTATCGTTAACACCTTGTACCACAACGCTGATTTCCGCGGTATCCGTTAAGAAATCATTTGAGCCATTGGTTGTACCGTTATCTTCTACTGTATAGGTGAATGTAACATCGCCATTGTAATCATCAGCTGCCGTGAATACCCAGTATGGGCCATTAATCGAATTGTCATCCGCCCCACCAACGTTCTCAAACTTCTGAATTTGCCCCTGACCTTGATCGATTTCGACCTTAGTTACCGTAATGGCATGCCCCTCAGGGTCTGTCGTCGCTGTAATCAGGTCTTCAGCTTTGATGATTAGCTGACCTTCTTCAAGCATGGTGCCCAAATCAATATCGGTTGCCACTGGTTGGTCGTTAACTTCTGTAACTACAAGGCTGATTTCCGCACTGCCCACTTTGAAGTCCGGCGAACCGTCGGTTGTACCATCATCGATAATGGAGTAATTGAATTTGACGTCTCCATTATAATCATCAGCTGCCGTGAACACCCAGTATGGACCATTAATCGAATTGTCATCCGCCCCAGCAATGTTCTCAAACCTCTGAAGCTGACCTTGACCTTGATTTTGAGTAAGGCTGATATCTGTTACGGTAAGGTTATGATTTTCGATATCAGAGCTTGCCGTAATCAAGTCACCCTCAACAATCACGATTTGGCCATCTTCCGGAATCGAGCCCAAATCAACATTGGCCGCTATCGGAGCATCATTATATTCCGTCACTTTAATAGTGAAGGTAGTTTGATTCGTTTGAGCGGTATTCGGATCACCCGCATCAATCAAACCGTTATTACCACCGTCATCGATCGTAGCATTAATGGTCACTAACCCACCCAGATTGAGATAGTTCTGATCCGGGTCCGGTTTGAACGTAACCTCGCCATTAGTTAGCGCTGCATTGATGTCAGCTTCTTTACCTGTCATGACAAGTGAGCCATCAGCCTGCAATACAAATGTCACACCATTGGATTGAGTGCTTGGGAGTACAAACTCGCCCTGTGCACCCGGCAGTGTTTGGTCAACTTTTAGCGTCAGTACATACGGTGCATCTGGATTATCAAAGTTTGCGTCGATATCGTAGATACTAAAGTTGTTGATTGCCACGCCAGTAGAGTCTTCTGTCGTTTCAAGGTTAGTCACATTGACAAAGGTCGGTTGATCGTTGATAGGATCAATCACTAAATCAACATTGAAACTCGTTGGTGTGCCTAAATGCTCCGTGTTATCAGCATCTGTATCCACAGAACGAACGGTAATCTGCAGTGGACCATTAATACCCAAAGCATTACCTGTATCACTATTATGTTCGCCAGAGTTAAATACGATCTTATCTAACGACTGAGCTGGGACGTTTAGTGTCCAGAGTTGCGTCGCTGGATCATAGCTACCTATAGTGGTTCCGTCAGGGTAGTAGATAGAAGCATCTTGAGGAACACCAGCCACTTCGACTCGAAGGGTTTCGGGTGCATTTTCGGTATACGTTCCGCTTCCTGTGGCCGACAACTCTTTATCTAAAATAGTCGCATTGATTTCGATATCAATATTCTGCCCTTCGTTGCCTGTTACAGAGTCCGTAGGATTGGTATCAACATCGTCACCAACAGGCACCACATGCAGTTTGAAGCTTGGTAAGTTTGCAGCCGCAGTCGGTACACCAAGTAGCGACTCTTGAGTGAACACTTCAACACCAAACTCAGCAGTACCACTGAAGTTTTTAGGCGGTAAAATCGAAATTTCACTTAAGTCGAATGAAAGCCCAGAAGCTTGAGGCAATTGAACACTCCACTCACCGCCACCGTTGTTTTTCACAGTGTAAGCAGAACCAGCATCTACACGCATCTGGAAGCCATCAGGTACATCGGTGAACTTAATCGATACAAACTGTTCTGATCCATCAAGGTCAGTCAGTGCAATCGATACAGGTCCTGTACCTGACAAGGAAATAAGCTGGTCTTCGTTGCCGGTAATCTCGATTACATCAGGATCACTACCCGGCCCAGAGACATGTACATCATCAACAACCGGAACAACATCAAAACGAACACTTGTATTGAAGGTATCGGAGTCGGTTGCAGTGCCTACCGGAAAAGCAGAATCATTGTAGGTTGCGGTATCTGTAACTGTACCACTTACATTAATCTGCACTTGGTTAATATCATTTCCAGTTGGGTAGTTTTCTATCGCCCTAAAGAGGACATTATCGAGCGCCCCCGCCGCGATTTCAGCTTGATTAAACGTGACTGAGGTACCAAGTGAGGTACCCGTATTGTCATAGAATGCCCCTATTGAAGGGTCATCCAACGTCAAAGTAATGGATGTAAACGCCTCTTGCCCCCCTTCGACGCCTGATACCTGATCCGAAATAGTCGAATTGAAGTCGAGTTGAATGTAGGTGTCTTCGTAACCCACCTGATCTTGTCCAGCCTGACCGTCGTTATCAACAGGATTAAAGGCATCATCAAGCGAACCGACGACATTCACCTCAATCGTAGGATCCGTCTCTGCATCTGGCGCGACTTTGATGACGACGTCGGTAACTAACGTTTTCTCATCACCAGAGAGCGTATCTTTGGTCACTATGGTTAGTGGTAATCTAAAGTCACCAGAGTAGTCTGCCGGTAAGTTAAGTAACAGCCCTGAGAAATCAGTTGGAACGCCCTGTTCAACGGTTGTTTCGAATACATATTTTCCATTAACAAAATCGACTTCACTGCTTCCCGCTAAACTAATTGGGAAAGTGCCTCCTGGGTTAATGGTCACGGAGTCATCAATGATAATGGTCACTTGGTCTACCGAAGCGTCTTCTCCAGAGAAAGTGATCAAACTATCTAGCGCAGCTCCCAAATCTAGCTGTGTGTCCTCGATGGCATCGACAACACTGTTTGGTGTCATCGTAATATCTGCTGCGACCTCACCTCCCCCGACAAGTACTTCTGGGAATGACAATGTCACTTCGCCTTCCCGAATAACGGCAGGAGATGACTCAACCTCAACACCATCACCGCGATCAACCACCGTACTAAAGATAGTCATCTTGATGTCATTGAATACGTCTGGAAGATTAGAAATAGGAGGGAAACCAAGACCATTAGGAGCACTGATACTAAACAAGTCCTCATTCGTCACAACCCAACGACCATCGCCTTCATAAGCCGCGCCAATAACGAGTAATTGATTCAATACGTCATCTGATAATGGAGTCTTATTCGGGTCATTATTCGTTAATTGAATAACCAGTTGGTCGACTTCCTCAATAGCAGATGATGCATCGGTTTCTTGATATCGAATAACAAATTCATCCGTGGCGGACGGATTGTCGCTGTTGGTTGTAAACTTGAGTACACCAGTCAAAGGATCGGCGCTCACCGTACCCAAAGAACCAGTTCCAGCCACGTCGTCGACGATAAGCTGATTATCGATGCCATCATGAGTCTCAACAACGGGTCTTACGATAACATTGATCGTACCTTTAACCGTCGCAGTCGCAATACCCTCACCTGGGTTAGAAGAGTCCACATATTCGTGATCACGCTCCTCAACGTCTACCTCTGTCGTCAATGTGAAATCAACGCTAGAGTCAGTTGGCGGAGTCATTTGAATAAAGTTATTCGCTAATGCAATTTGGGTAAATTGTTCCGGCGTCTGATTCGCGTCTTTAGGGGTAATCGTTAACGTACCCGCACCATCATTCACAACAGTCACATCACCATTTACGGTGGGTGTGACACCCGGTGGAATACCGGAAATCTTAATTGAAGTGAAATGCTCGTCAGAGTCGATATAGTCAACGCCTTCAGGATGCCAATCGATGTTGATAGCAGTATCTTCGCTCCCGTTTGTGACGTTGTTGTAGGTTGCTGAGGTATCGATGATAGGCTCAACCAACACTCGAATTTCTTGATCAAAAGAAAGTGTGTGACCGTCGTTTTCCGTTACGATCACTTTGCCTTGAATATGGATATTCTCGGTCGAAGAGTCGACAGGTCGAATACGAATACCTGACGTTGTACCCGCCTCCGTAATATTAGCTTCGTAGATAGGTTTTGATAAATCAGGGCTACCACCCGGTCCGGTTTCGTAACCCACAAAGTTAAGATCAATAACCGTACCGTCCCCATCCTCGATTATAACGCCATCAGGAATACCCGATAAGATAACCGTTATTGATTCGGAACCATCGTCCGGTAATGGTGTAGTGCCGGTGTCAGGCTTTCTCTCACCCGACAATACCGTGAAGTCAAGCAGAGCAAAGCTGTCGCCGTTTTGACTCTCTTGAATCGTCGTTTGAACACCGCTTGCAGTACCATCTGTAATTGCGGTCCAATCGGTACCATTCGTCCCACCATAAGGTGTGTCAGCAACTCCTTTCACTTCAACGTTAACCGTTTTAGTACCGAGTATTTCTACATCGACTTGTTGTGGGTTGGTTGACAGGTTTGCTGTGTCCTTCACTACACCTGTAACATCAAAAGTGAAATCGACATTGCTGTGTTTAGTTGGAACCACCTCAACGTTAGCCAAATCGGAATACGCTATTTCGTGGTAATTGGTACCACTGACAATAGGAACTACCGTGGTTGTACCCACAAAGTAAAGCACTGCGCCTTCTGTAATATTGCTGATACGAACAAACAGTTCTTCAGAGCCATCCGTATCGACCGACCCTGTCATGGTGATGACTTCGTCTAGCGTGAATGCATCTTTGTTATCCAAAGGCCCAAGGTAGTCGGGATTATCAATATTGTCTTCGTTGATTTGAATGCGATTTACACTGAACTTTCCAGGGTCAGCGTCAGCAGTGACATCAATAATGATGTTTTGCTCTACAGAACGAGCCTTAGTTTTATCATTTGCCCCACCGTTAGCAGTATCTTCATAAGGATTCAGTGTTTCCTCTGTAACCGCTGTTGCTTCGAACTCTATCTGACCCGAGAAATTATCAATAGGGTTAACCACGGTGGTGTTAATGTCTTCTGCCGCTATTTTATATACACCACCCGCCGTCAGCGTAAGCACATTGCCGTCTTTATCAAGAAGCTCAAACTTTCCGTCACCTTCAACAACTTTCAACTCATAAGTGATCGTTTCAGTTTGGCTACTATCTTGTGATACTGCGTTTAGCTGCAACGTGACGTTGTCTTCATCTTCATTGACTTGATACTGATAAGTGCTGTTACCATCATCCCAAGTTGCAATATCCGCTACCGCTTCAATCTCGATTTTGAAACTTGAGTTTACTTTGTGGTCAAGAGTGCCTCCATTATCGATCTCCAATTGATAGCGGATCTCAACGCCATTACTATCTGAACCATAGTTTTGGTCAGGAACGAAATAAAGGTTTTCGATGGTTGCAATGGTTTGTCTTACTTCACTTGGGTTTAAAGCATAGCTTTGTTGCATTTGAGGCGGTCCAAATAATATTTGACCGTTAGTTTCAGGCGTTAACTTGTGATACTCACCACCCTCAAAGTAATAGAACGTGCCTCTATGGTTACTGTTTTTTATAATCAGTTGACCGATAGACTCGCTGTTATCCCTGTCATTCAGGTTAACCTGAAGCGCAACTTGAGCTGGTGCATTAGGTAAACCGCTTTGGTTGTCTTGTATATTTTCAAGAATCGGAGCATCACCTGCAGCATATGGTATTGTTGAGTCTCTACCCGCATCCTCAAAGGTGGTCACTGTCAGCGCGATCTTCGACGAATTCCTATCCGTAATAGTGATGTCCAAGGGTGTCGATGACGTATCTGAATCGCCATCCTTCGCTGTTACATTAATAGAGAAATTAATTTCATCACCAACATGCTCTAAGTAATTATTGGCTCTAAACTCAATCTCACCATTTGAGTTTATTTTCAGTCGACCCAGCTCTCGAGGATCAACAGCGCCATTGATCTGCTCATATACTCGTACCTCTTGAGTACCACTATTTAAATCGAAGTCACTACTGTAAGACCCACTGTTCCCTGAACGGAAAACAATTCCACTTCCGTCAAATGCTTCAATTTTGCTCAGTTCCGCGCCATCGGCACCGACATCTGTAGAATCAGCAAACATATCGACTATAGAGCCGCGATAACCCTGACCTTCAACACGAGTAATCGATTGTGTTGTCACTAATGGAATATCATCAGTGACTGTTATTTTGAGATCAATCGCATTCGATTGGTCTTGATCAAAATCTTCAGCAACGATTGAGAAATCAAGATCTATCGCGTTCTCGTTTGCACCGTCAGGGTGCTTCAGTGGTTTAAACAATTCAAACTGATAACTGTTATCAGAGGTATCGAAAACAATCTCAAACACGGCTTCATTGCTGGTTGCAGTTTGAGCAACATAGGTGAATGTTGTGCCGTTTTGTGAAACAGCTAGCCACTCTAAGCTTTCTCCATCGGAGGTTAAACCGCTCAAGACTAAATCTTCATCAACCAGTTCATACTTCACAACGCCATCGGCACCTTCATCGACGGTGAACAGTCCATTGATAATGGTGTCTTCAGATTGATCCGAACCTATGCCTGAAAGGTCGTCTTCATCGACAACCGTTTCGCCTGTCGGCGGCGCCATTACCGGAACATCATCAATGACTTGAATTGGTAATTGATACTGGTTGGAATCATCGCCATCACCGTCTACCGCCACAACATCAAATGGTATGGTTAGGTTGTTCGGCGTAGTAGCGTGGTTTAGAGGGCCAAGCAAGGTAAATGTGTATGACCCATCGTTACCCAGTGCAAGAGTAAAAATCGGAGTCCCACTTGTGGTCGCACCTTGGTAGGTGGTTGTGTTCGCAGCCCCAGTGACCTCAGTGATCGAAATCGCTTCATTGCCTGATGTCAGAGTAGTTTCTAGAGTGGCTACGTTACGCAGTTCGTAAACCTCTACTTGGTCTGCACCTTCTGTGGTCACAAACGAACCTGTCGCTTGAGCCACAACAGAGCCTAAATCATCTTCATCAACAACAAACGTACTCGCGACTGTTGTATCCGTAATGACGGGTACATCATCAGTAATAGTCACCGTAAGAGGCTTAATTACTGAATCCGTATTGTCTTGGTCGACCGCAATAACTGGCAAAGTGAAGATTTGAACGTTATTACCTTGCACAGGCAGGTGATCTAACTCTTCTAACAATGTGAAGGTATATTGACCAAGCACCAAACTATCAAAAGTGATGGTGAAAATGTCCGTTTGGACACCACCGTTTTCTACGAAGCCAATATAATTGTCGCTGTTTAGAGGATCTTCTTTTAGCTTAACAACCAGACCATCCGATTTTAGGTCCCCAGTTGTGTTGAACTGCGCAGTATCAATACGGAAGTGGTTCACATCATCACTACCAGATGTAAACGTCATTGTTCCGGTTTGAGTGACCGTTATGCTCGGAGAGGTGCCATCAAGCAGGTTTGCTTCAGCCAAAGCGACTGGTGGTATGTTATCAATAACAGGCGGAGCACCATCTGAAATAGTAAGCGTAACGGTCGACGTGACTTCGTCACCATCTTTATCTTCAGACGTGACCGTAATCGTCTTAACAATATCGCCCCCTGAATGATTGAGGTTGCGATTAGGTTCGAAACGGACATCACCTTCCAGAGTGATATACAGTTTACCTTCAGCAACAGGGAAAACCTGCTCTCCAGTTGTCCCCTGAATTAACGTGTACACGTTGTTATCGTAAGTAAACTGGGTAATCGTTGCCCCGTCGGCACTTTGGTTTGGCATCACATCAACAGTGCCTGTCGTGACAACACCAGCG
>NZ_AJZM02000345.1:415-683 GCF_000272405.2 Vibrio tasmaniensis 1F-187 | reverse complement strand
ATCGCGATTGGGTTCAAAGCGCACTTCACCTTGCAGGGTGATGACTAACGTCCCTTCAGTGAAACCGAACCGCTGCTCACCAGTATCTGTTTGAACCAGTGTTCTAAGTTGTCCGTCATAAACGAACTGAGTGATTGTTGCACCATCTGCACTTTGCACTGGCATCACATCGACAGTGCCTGTCGTAACAACACCTGCAGCCAAATCAGCCACCGTTGGCTCAGTAATGGTTAACGTTTGGTTTTGCATGCCTTGCACATCATCGCTA
>NZ_AJZM02000345.1:0-405 GCF_000272405.2 Vibrio tasmaniensis 1F-187 | reverse complement strand
GCTAAATCTGCAACCGTTGGTTCCGTAATGCTCAGCGTTTGATTTTGCATGCCTTGAACATCATCGCTGACCGTCACTTTCAATGGCGACATCAATGAATCATCACCATCACGATCGACCGCAAGTACAGGAAGCTCAAAGCTCAGATCGTTCTTTGCTTGGCCATCAGCATGATCTAATGCTTCAAGTAGAGTAAAGGTGTACTCACCCACCGTGCTGGTAGAAAAGCTAATAGTAAAGACGGGAACTTCTGGGTTGGATCCATCTTTCACAAAGCCAATGTACTGGTTGCTGTTTTGTGGATCGACACGTAACTCGACGGCTAACCCGCCCGATTTAAGCGCGTCGTTGGTGTTGAATTGAGCAGGGTCGATACGGAACTTGACTACATCATCACTTTGATTG
>NZ_AJZM02000344.1:26141-44824 GCF_000272405.2 Vibrio tasmaniensis 1F-187 | reverse complement strand
TGTATGAGATATGAAATGAAATTTGGAATGTATTTGAATCAGAGTAGATAAATTTTGTCTGCGTTAACTTACAAACTGGTCATGGGAATAGAGATAGAGATAGAGATAGAGATAGAGATGGTTAGGGCAATAAAAATGCAGCTCATGGGCTGCATTTTCGTATCTAATTGGCCTAACTTTAAGCTTATTTCGAAGAAATTACCGTAATCAGCTGGTGGCTTTCACCAGGCTGTAACGTTTTGCCTGCTTCTAGGCTTGGTGCGTGCAGTGTTGACTCTACACACATCATAGTTAGGTAACCGTCGTCTTGCATGTCGCCCATACCTGCAGCCCCTTCCGCCCACGGGTTCCACAGTACTGCGGAGTTATGACCGTGGTTTTCAACCGTTAGCGTGCGATCCAGCTTTTTGTCAGCAACAAAGATTTGCGCTTCTGGTTGCGTGTAAACGCGGTCAATCGTGTCAGTCAGTACCAGTTCAGCACCACCTTGGCAGATCTTGCCACCTTGCAGGCTATCAATGTACTCAGCACCCATACCGGTTGTGGTTGTGTTGTGAATATCGCCAACATTTAGGTAAGTGTGCAGCGCGCCAGAGAAAGTCCATGGTTGCGAATCTGTGTTTTTCACATCCAAAGTTACTTTTAGTTGGTCACCAATCTCAACATTTAAACGTGCATCGAACTGATGCGGCCATACTGCCAGAGTTTCTTCATTCGGCTTTAGGCCTAGGCTTACAATCACGCCAGCTTCGCTTTCACGGTGCTCAACTAATTGCCATTCGCTTGAACGTGCAAAGCCATGTGCCGGTGCTGCAATGCGACCAAACCAAGGCCAACATACTGGAATACCACCACGTAAGGCTGTTTTTCCATCGAATTTAGCTTGTTGGCTCATCCAAATAAGGTCTTGTTGACCTTGTGGTTGGAATGACACCACATGGCCTCCAAACAATGAAATGGCTGCGTTTGCTTTATCGTGGATAACGCGAACCAATTTTACACCTTCGTGTTCAACGATAGTCACGTTGTCAGAAAGTACTGTCAGTGTAGGTAGAGTAGATAAATCCATTACATGATCCTTCTAAGGAAATTGAATTCAAATGCTGGCTAGAACAGTGCTTGTGATTTTATGAGTGACAAGCAGAGCCAGTATTGGAATTAAATTTTGCGTTTTGACTTAAGTTTTAGGTTTAGCTTAAGTTTTAGTGTGTAACTAGCCGAGGCATTTTGGCGATCGGGGGCGAAGCCGTTTAAAAGATAGCGGGTATTAAAAAGGCGACACTAAGGTCGCCTTTTTCAAAGTCTGCTCAAAACAGTCTTCGCTAATGCTTATCTAAAGCTATTTCTAAAAAGAAATTACTTAGAGATGTGAGCGATTAGGTCTAGAACTTTGTTTGAGTAACCGATTTCGTTGTCGTACCAAGATACAACTTTAACGAATTTGTCAGTTAGAGCAACACCAGCTTTAGCATCGAATACTGAAGTTTGAACTTCACCGATGAAATCTTGTGATACTACTTGGTCTTCAGTGTAACCAAGAACGCCAGCCATTTCGCCTTCAGAAGCTTCTTTCATTGCAGCACAAATTTCTTCGTAAGATGCAGCTTCTTTTAGGTTAACAGTTAGGTCAACTACAGATACGTTAGCAGTTGGTACACGGAAAGCCATACCAGTTAGAAGGCCGTTTAGTTCTGGAAGAACAACGCCTACAGCTTTAGCAGCACCAGTTGAAGATGGGATGATGTTTTGAGAAGCACCACGGCCACCGCGCCAGTCTTTAGCAGAAGGGCCATCTACAGTTTTTTGAGTTGCTGTAGTAGCGTGAACTGTAGTCATAAGACCAGACTCAATGCCCCACTTATCGTTAAGTACTTTAGCGATAGGTGCAAGACAGTTAGTAGTACAAGAAGCGTTAGAAACGATGTCTTGACCAGCGTAAGATGCTTGGTTAACGCCCATTACGAACATTGGAGTTGCATCTTTAGAAGGACCAGTAAGAACTACTTTCTTAGCGCCAGCAGTGATGTGCTTACGTGCAGTCTCGTCAGTTAGGAAAAGACCAGTTGCTTCAGCAACTACGTCTACTTCGATAGCATCCCACTTAAGGTCTTCTGGGTTACGCTCAGCTGTAACACGTACAGTTTTACCGTTAACGATTAGGTTACCGCCTTCAACTTCAACAGTACCGTTGAAACGGCCGTGAGTTGAGTCGTACTTAAGCATGTATGCCATGTACTCTACGTCGATTAGATCGTTAATACCTACTACTTCGATGTCTGCACGCTCTTGAGCTGCGCGGAATACGAAACGGCCGATACGGCCAAAACCGTTAATACCTACTTTGATAGTCATTGTAGTTGCTCCACAACTTAATTTCTGATTAAAGATAACTGGTAGTAAAATTACAGAATCCAGTATACATCTGCAATAGATAATCCGACTTAACTTGTTTAATGTCAAAAAAAAGCGACGCTTTTCTTAACAATTGGGTGTAAGTGGTTGAAAATTGACCATTGCGAGTGGCTCTGTACCCTTCCAGTTGGGTAAAATACCTCTAAATGATGATTCACTTATGAGTGTATATGTACAATGTTTCCTGGTGAGAAAGTATGTGCTACAAAACGACTCATATGCAAGCCTTTATAGAAAAAAGTAAATATAATAACTGATAATGTGGAGAGATATTAACGTGATTCAAAAGGGAGGAAATATGATAAAGCCTGATGAATACTGGCGTGAACGCCTAACGGACGATGAATTTTCTGTGTGTCGTCAACGTGGTACCGAAGCCCCATATAGCGGTAAGTTACTGCACAACCATAAGACGGGTGTCTATAGCTGCACATGCTGTGAAAGCCCTTTGTTTCTGTCGGATAACAAATATGATTCAGGGTGCGGTTGGCCAAGCTTTGATGCCCCAGTGAATGATGAAGCAGTACGCTATATAGAAGATCTAAGTCACGGAATGAAGCGTGTAGAGATCCGTTGTACCGCTTGTGATAGCCATTTAGGTCACGTTTTTCCTGATGGTCCGAAGACAACCGGTGAACGGTTCTGTGTTAATTCTGTGTCGTTAATTTTCAACAAAAATGACGAAACTACCAAATAACTTGTCACAATTGTCTAATCCTTACAGGCGTATTTGTTGATTGAGTGGTACTGAACTGCCCAGTAGCTCAGTATTTCAGAGTTATTTCTAGCACAAACGAAAACAGCTACCATCATGGTAGCTGTTTTTTTGAAAGCTCGTGAATAGAACGTTTGGACTAGAAAACGAGAACTGTGCGATCAGTAACGAGGGACGATTGAAGAGCTGTAAACCTCATCTTCAATAGCTTCTACTATATTGTCCGCGTCTTGATTCAGTTGTTCGTATGTTGACTCATCGAAACGGTACAACACGGTAAGTTCTGCTTCAGAAGCAATAGGCACATCAAAGTTCTTGGCAACCATTGCCCAGACGTACGCTTTTTCCATATGACCTAGGCTGTGGTTGATACTCGCCATCGATTTGAAGATCTCGGTGTTGACCTTCGAACCATTAGAAAGTGTTAACGCATTGTTGAGTAGCTTAAGCGTCTTTTCATGGTCACGGGTAGTATAAAAAGTGGCTAGCGCATATTGCATCTCTGCTGTGTTTAATGCATCTGTCCCTTCTAATTGCAGGAAACTGCGTCTTGCGTTGGTATCCCCAGTTTGTGACCACATAAAATAAAGCGTTTCCGGGGTATTTGATCGCGAGAGTTCGTCAACAATACGTTCAGACTCTTCGATACTATTCATTAAGGAGATGAAGCGACGTTCTTGAAGTTTGGATTGATCAATCGTTTCGATCTGTGCAGCAAGCTCTAGACACTTTTTGTAAGTAGTGACTAATTCGAATTCTTTAATCTTATTGGTATCGCTGGGGTTTTCTTTTGCTTCAAATCGATGCCAGACGAGGTCGGTACGTGCGACACGGCACTGTCCGTCGTTCATATTTAACTTTTCACACTGAAGCCACGGGTTGCTTTCGCACAATTGAGCGGTATTTTTGTTCCCGTCAAAACACCCAACCAGAGTGAAAGGCAATAGGCTTAGTACCAACCATTTCATAATTTTTCATATTCCTTCACTTGTGATCAAATACACTTATTTTCAGTCAGGTTCTTGACTCAATTCTGATACGGGTTATTTTCTGGTGAAAATTGTTAAAACTAAGGCCTTACCATGGATGCAGAACAACTTCTTAGCGCAATGACCCCCGAGGTCTACGAACGTTTAAACTATGCAGTTGAAACGGGGAAATGGCCAGAAGGAACGGCGCTCTCTAAAGAACAGCGCGACTCGTGTATGCAGGCGGTTATGTTGTATCAATCGAAACATAACTCTGAAGCTCAACATATGACAATTGCAGCCGGCGGAGAAATTAGCTTTAAATCAAAGTCTGAACTAAAGAAGCAGTTTAAGTCCGACCAAGAAGATATTGTTAGAGTTAATCCTAATCATTAGGCTTAAATTACAACAAAGGGGTGGCACAGTGCCACCCCTTTTTTACTGTTAAGCTGTTTATTTATAAACAATAATACGATTTAGTTCAGGTTTACGTGAGGGGCTTGATTAAAGGTAAGCCCTCGGCTAAACGAATCGCAGGATAGGCTTATAAGCTCATCTCACCGCGTAACACTTGTTGCATTTGAGCCTTCACTTCTTCGTAGCTTAAATCTTGGCTCAATAGATAATGTAATTTCGCCAGTGCTGCTTCTGGTGTCATATCGTAACCACTGATAACGCCCGATTCTGCTAGTGCACAACCCGTCGCGTAACCACCCATGTTGACTTTACCTGCCAAACACTGAGTTAGGTTCACCACAATCACACCTCGTTCTGAGGCATCTTTTAAGTGTTGAAGTAGCTCTTGATTTTGCGGTGCGTTACCAACACCAAAAGTAAGCAGAATCATTGCATTTACAGGCTGTAGTAGCGTGTTGCGAATCACTTCATGCGAGATTCCTGGGTACATTGTAATTACACCGATGGGTTGCGGAGTAATGTTATGAACCTTGAAAGCACCTTCAGGTTGTTCGTTTACCTTAACGTTATTGCTGATCTGGATATTGATACCCGCTTCTAGCAATGGAGTTAGGTTTGGAGAGGTAAACGCATTGAAGCCATCAGCGTGTGATTTTGTACTGCGGTTACCGCGCATCAACTTGTTGTTGAAGAACAGTGTCACTTCGTTGATCGGGTAGTTTGCTGCAATGTGCAGAGCATTAAGCAGGTTTGCTTGTCCGTCTGAACGTAATTCTGCTAATGGGATCTGAGAGCCCGTAACAATCACAGGTTTGCCGAGGTTTTCTAACATGAATGACAGAGCTGAGGCGGTGTAAGCCATAGTGTCTGTACCGTGCAGGATAACGAAACCATCGTACTTATCGTAGTTCGCGCGAATATCATCAGCGATAGTCTGCCAATCAAGTGGCGTCATATCTGAAGAGTCCATTAATGGAGAGTATTCATGAATGGTGTACTCAGGCATTTCTGGGCGATGGAATTCAGGCATGCCAGCTAGCTGCTTATCCATAAAACCTGCGACTGGGACATAGCCGTGGTCCAAAGACTTCTGCATGCCAATTGTGCCGCCGGTATACGCGATATAGATGTGTTTTCTTTCCATGGCGATTAATACTTAGTGTGATATAGGGAACAGGGGGGCGATTATAGCGAATTATCATGCAATAAAAAGAGGCGCCTCACACAGAGGCGCCTCTTGATAACAAAGCGTTGAGCTTATCTTATTGAACTTGGCAGTTTAAGCAAAAAGCATATCGACCTTGTGGGTCGTTAAAGTTACCTAACAGTTGGCTATCTTGAGCTAACTGTTGAGTAACAGGCTGTAAACTGCTTGGAATCATTGACTGAATATCAAGGCCTATCGACATCTGAACTTGGTTCATAAATTCTTGAATAAATAGTTCAGTGGCTGAAAGAGGCTCTTCTACCCAGTAAATGTTGTAGGTTTCAAGCTCTGCAAGTGAAGCCGCAGCTGTAATCGCATCATCAAAATCACCAATTTCATCGACTAGACCTTTCTCGATTGCATCTTGGCCTGTCCATACTCGGCCTTGAGCAATCTTGTCGACAGCATCGACTTCCATGCCACGGTTTTCTCCAACTAGGCTGATGAATCGGCGGTAACCGTTTTCAATGCCCATTTGGAACGCATCTTTCGCGCCTTCGCTAAGCCCTGTTGTAATACCAAGGCCAGAGAAAGGCGACGTACCAACGCCATCAGTGTAAACACCAATATCGTTCAGTCCTTTTTCGAAGGTTGTGATAACACTGAAGATACCAATTGAACCCGTTAGTGTGGTTGGTTGAGCCAAAATCTTGTCTGCGCCCATCGAGATCCAATAACCACCAGAAGCAGCCAGGCTAGACATAGAAACCACAACAGGTTTACCTGCTTGCTTGATCGCTTCTATTTCATTGCGGATAACTTCTGAAGCAAACGCGCTACCACCTGGGCTGTCTACACGAAGTACAACCGCTTTTACTTTGTCGTCGTTGCGCGCTTGGCGGAGTAGTGCGGCCGTGGTATCACCACCAACGGTGCCACGTGGCTGTTTGCCATCCATAATTGCGCCGCTAGCAACAATTACAGCGACATCGTGCGATTCACTTGTAAGGTCTGGAAGCATAGTTGTACGGTACTCGTAGTACCCCAACGCGTTATAGCTGTCTTGACCGTCACTGCCGAAGACGTCTGCGAGCTCTAGACGAACTTGTTGGCGAGTTGCCAGTTCGTCAACTAAACCAAGCTTCTCTGCCAGTTTTGCGATATCGCCATCAACCGACTCAAGGTCTTTTAAGAAAGAGTCCATGCTTGGGTTCAAGGTTTTAGCATCGATCTGGCGGTTGTTGCTTACGTCATCAACGTATGCTCCCCACAGTTGACCCAACCAACGAGAAGCTGACTCTTTCGCTGCGTCTGACATATCGTCGCGAATGAAAGGTTCGATTGCAGACTTATAAGTACCGACGCGGAATACATGTGTATTTACGTCAAGCTTCTCTAATAGAGTTTTGTAGAATAGCGAGTAAGCACTGTAGCCTTTAAGAAGAACCCCACCATCTGGTGATAGGAAGACTTTAGTTGCGTAGCTGGCTAGGTAGTATTGGCTTTGGTTGTAAAAGTCACCCACCGCATAAATTGGTTTGCCAGTTGCTTTGAACTCGTTGAGCGCTTTAGCAATGTAGCGAAGCTTGGTCAGATTGGTTTCTGGCAGTTCTTTGAGTGCTAAAACGATACCAGTTACCTTGTCATCGTCTTTGGCGTAGCGAATCGTTTCAACAATATCAAACAGGACGTTCTCTTTTGGAAGGTCTTTGCCAAGCAGTGAACCCGTGACTGAATCCATCGGATTGATATAGCGACTTTGCTCCACGATAGGACCAGACAGGTTAAGCACTAAAGCCGATTCCTGTGGAACAGTGGGTTGAGTTGTGTCTGAGTGGAAGTATACAAAGTAGATGATGGCGATACTGAGTAAAAAGAAAAGGTTAACCAGCGCAAGACGCACAAACGTGATGAGCTTCCAAATCCCTTTAAAGATCATACCTATAAATTTGAATATCTTTTTCATTATGTCTCCGCAGTGAGATCACGTGGCTTTAACAAGCAACAGTACTATTAATCTCAATAATATGAACTGCTTAGTATCCTACGATAATTCCCTAGCTCAAACTACACCAAGAATTGTTAATCGATATATATTCTCATTAAGTGTAGACAGATTAAGGACTTTTGAACGATTAATGCGTCCTGCATTATGATCGGTGTTACAAAAATGTAAACGGTTGTTTGAACTTTTGGTAATTGAGTTATATTGTGGTCAGACCACAAGGATATAATAATAGAAGTGATGTCTGCCATGTACCCACATTTACTCGAACCACTCGATCTTGGATTTACTCAGTTACGTAACCGTGTATTGATGGGATCAATGCACACGGGTTTAGAAGAAAATAAAGAAGGCCTCCACAAGCTTGCCGCGTTTTATGAAGAGCGAGCAAAAGGAGGCGTTGGCCTTATTGTTACCGGTGGTTTCTCTCCTAATTTACGTGGCAGATTGACCCCATTTAGTGCTGAGTTCAGTAAAGTTAAGCACGCAAAAGCTCACCAAGTTGTTACCGAGGCCGTGCATAAGCATGGCGGTAAAATTGCCCTTCAGTTGTTACATGCTGGCCGCTATGCCATGCACCCGTTCGCGCAAAGTGCTTCGGGCATCAAAGCGCCAATCGCTAAGTTTGCACCGAGTGAGATGAGCCCTCGTCAAATTAAAAAAACCATCGGTGCCTTTGCCAACAGTGCAGAACTAGCTCAGGTTGCTGGCTATGACGGCATTGAGATTATGGGCTCTGAAGGTTACTTGATTAACCAATTTATCTGTAAACGTACTAACATGCGTTATGACGAATGGGGCGGTTCTTATGAGAAGCGTATGCGTTTCCCACTAGAGATCGTTAAATCGATTCGCGAAGCGGTGGGTAAAGATTTCATCATTATTTTCCGCTTATCGATGCTGGATTTGGTTGAGCAAGGCAGCACGTTCGAAGATGTTGTACTTCTGGCTCAGAAGCTAGAAGAAGCGGGCGTGACCATTATCAATACTGGTATTGGTTGGCATGAAGCTCGTGTTCCTACGATTGCGACACAAGTACCAAGAGGGGCATTCTCTTGGGTGACGGAAAAAGTAAAACCATACGTGTCGATCCCAGTGGTGACATGTAACCGAATCAACACGCCAGAAGAGGCCGAACGTATCCTCAGTTCAGGACAGGCCGACATGGTATCAATGGCTCGTCCATTCTTGGCTGACCCTGATTTCGTTAATAAAGCGGCTCAAGACCAAGCTCAGTTCATTAACACCTGTATCGGTTGTAACCAAGCTTGTCTTGATAACGTATTCAAAGGCAAAAGAGCGAGCTGTTTGGTGAACCCTCGTGCTTGTTACGAGACTGAAATTGTTGTTCAGCCTGCCCAAGCGACCAAAACCATTGCCGTGGTTGGTGCTGGGCCTGCTGGTTTAGCCTGCGCGACGACGTTGGCACAGCGTGGGCATAAGGTTGATCTTATTGAGAAAAATGACCGTATCGGTGGACAATTTAGATTGGCAATGCAGATTCCGGGTAAAGAAGAGTTCAGAGAAACGATTCGTTACTTTGCTAATCAAATAGATGCATCAGGCGTGAACTTAAAACTGGATACTGAAGCGACGTTTGAGATGTTGTTGAAGTACGATGAAGTCGTGATGGCTGCCGGTGTTGAGCCAAGAAAGCTTGATATTGAAGGGATAGATCAAGAAAACGTAGTCGACTACCAAACCTTGATTCGTGAAAAGACACCAGTAGGCGAAAAAGTCGCGATTGTTGGTGCCGGTGGTATTGGTATTGATGTGGCAACTATGCTGACAGAGCCGACTTCTCATAGCTTGGACGACTGGCTGCATGAGTGGGGCATTGATAAGAATATGGAGCACCCAGGTGGACTTTATCCTTACCCTGATTCGTTCAGTGATAAAACGGTTTGGGTGATGCAGCGTAAAGCCGGTCGAGTGGGTAAAGGCCCAGGTAAAACTACTGGCTGGATTCATAAACGTACTCTAGAAAAACGTGGTGTGAACTTACTTGGTGGCGTGAGCTACAACAAGATTGACGACCAAGGTCTACATATCAGCGTTGGTAAGAAAGATCAGGTACTCGATGCCGATTCCGTTATCGTGTGTGCGGGTCAGGTTTCAGTTCGTCCATTCGAAGACATGTGGCAAGAGTTTGGTGGCAAACTACACGTGATAGGCGGTGCCGATTACGCAGGTGAACTGGATGCCGTGCGTGCGATTCGACAAGGTGTTGAGCTGGCGATTAAGCTCTAACAACAAACAGAATGTTCTCGTTTGATAAGTTTGAATCAGAAAGTTCAATAAGCTGAACTAGACGGGTAACTAAGCTTGGACTAGACAGATAAATAAGGCTCCTAAGTCATAGATTTAGGAGCCTTTATTGTTTCCAGTATTGTTTGAACTATTGTGTCAATTGGACAGCCGTTGAGATTTATTATCGTTTGTATTCTGTGCTACAGTTCAACTATACAAACAATAAAAATTAGTAAGGACTTCAAATGGATGCTTTGGATCTATTGCTCAACAGACGCTCTATCGCAAAACTCTCTGATCCGGCACCTGAAGGTGTCGCGTTAGAAAACATCATCAAAGCAGGTTTACGAGCTCCAGACCACGGTGCACTGACACCGTGGCGCTTTGTTATCGCACAAGGCTCAGGGTTACAAAAGCTCTCTGACATCTTGGTTCGTGCTGCCGAAGCGGATAAAAGCGAAGAAGCGGTTATCGAGAAAGTAAAAAAAGCGCCGTTCCGAGCTCCAATGGTGATCACTATCATCGCAAAGGTAACTGAGCACGAGAAAGTGCCTGCGTTCGAACAGCACTTGTCTGCGGGTTGCGCTGCACAAGCTATGCAAATGGCGGCAGTTGCACAAGGTTTTCAAGGCTTTTGGCGTTCAGGCAAATGGATGTTCCACCCTGAAGTGCACCAAGCTTTCGGCCTAGAAGGCGACGATGAAATTGTTGGTTTCCTATACCTAGGTACTCCGGGCTGTACGCCAATGAAAGTACCAGAGCGTGATTTCTCAAAGTTCGTCGAGTTCTTATAGATCTCGTCAGGAAAATAGCTATACAACGAATTGTTGAATGTTAACTGTATAAACAACCAGTTTTCCTTGATTTCTAGGGGCCACATTAGATAATGTGGCCCTAATTGTTTGTAGCATCTGGAAAAACATGTCTCGTCTTATTATTGCTGAAAAACCAAGCCTCGGCCGTGCGATCGCCGCTGCATTGCCTAATCCACAGAAGAAAGACCAAGGGTTTATCAAATGTGGCAATGGGGATGTGGTGACTTGGTGTATTGGACACTTATTGGAGCAGGTTGAGCCAGACGCTTATGACGACCGTTATAAGAAGTGGAACTTAGCCGATCTTCCTATCGTGCCGGAGCAATGGCAGCTAAGACCGCGTAAGACGTCAAGCAAACAGCTCACGGTGATCCGAAAGCTATTGAAGGACGCGACCCAAATTGTCCATGCGGGTGACCCGGATAGAGAAGGGCAGTTGCTAGTTGATGAAGTGATTGATTACTGCAAAGTATCCAAGGCTAAGAAAGAGTCGATGGACAGGCTACTGATCAGCGATTTGAACTTACCAGCGGTAAAGCGTGCGCTCTCTCAGATGCGCAGTAACCGAGACTTTATTCCACTGTCTATTTCTGCATTGGCACGCTCTAGAGCCGATTGGCTGTATGGCATGAACATGACTCGTGCTTATACTTTGCTTGGTCAAAAAGCCGGTTACCAAGGCGTATTGTCGGTCGGGCGAGTACAAACGCCGGTACTTGGTTTGGTCGTAAGGCGTGATGAAGAGATCGAAAACTTCATTCCGAAAGATTACTTCACTCTGCATGCGCTGATCCCTTACCAAAACAACGGCCAGAGCTTTGATATTCGAGCGCGTTGGAAACCAAGCGAAGCATGTAAGCCATGGCAAGATGAAGAAGGCCGAGTGCTCAATCGAAAACTGGTTGAGAACGTTGCTAACCGAATTGCGAATCAACCCGCGACGGTGACAGAATCAGAGCAAAAGCAAAGTAAACAAGCTGCGCCACTGCCTTATTCGTTGTCAGCTTTGCAAATTGACGCGTCTAAGCGTTTTGGTATGAGTGCTCAGCAGGTTCTCGACACTTGTCAGTCATTGTATGAGAAACACAAACTCATCACTTACCCGCGTTCTGACAGCCGCTATCTACCTAAAGATCATTATTCGCAACGAGAGTCAGTAGTCGATGCTATCGCCAACAATGCGAAAGAGCTGCAAAGTGGTGCGCAAGGCGCGGATCTTTCTCTTAAATCCAAAGCATGGAATGACAGTAAGGTCGATGCTCACCACGCGATAATCCCAACGCCGAAGAAATCAGCGGTGAATGGCCTATCTGCTAATGAGATGAAAATCTATCAGCAAATCGCCCGCCAATATCTGATGCAGTTCTACCCACCGGCTGTTTTTGCGGATGCTAAGTTGGTTTTTGATATCGCTGGTGGTGTGTTCATCGCAAAAGGGCGACAACTTATTAGCCCAGGTTGGAAGGTGTTGATGGGGAAAACGGACACCGAAGAGAAAGGCGATGGTACAGATACGGTTCCTCCATTGGATAAAGGAACGGTGTTGACGTGTCGTGAAGGTATTATTGGTGATAAGAAAACCGAGCCACCAAAGCACTTCACGGAAGCGACGTTGTTACAAGCTATGACCGGTATCGCGCGCTTTGTCGCGAACAAAGACCTTAAAGCCATTTTGAAAGAGACCGATGGCCTTGGAACGGAAGCAACCCGAGCGGGTATTCTAGATACTTTGTTCAAGAGACAACTGTTAACGCGACAAGGTAAAAGCATCCATAGTAGCCCTGCCGGCAGAGGTTTGATTAATGCTTTACCTGAGGACTCGACCTTTCCCGACATGACTGCTCACTGGGAGCATCAGTTGCAAGGCATGGCTGAACGAAACCAAGCGTATCAACCCTTCATGCAAGAGCTAGAAAGTAAGATCGATGGCTTAATGGGTAAGGTAAAAACAGGTGAAGTCCCTGAATCTCTGCGTCATCTTCCTAAAGTTGAAAGACCAGCATTCAAGCGCCGTAAAGGTGGTGGGACAAGGAAGAAGACTTACGCGAAGAAAGGCGCTAAAAGTTAATCAGTTAGAAACTGAAAGCTAACAACACCCATTATTGATATTGGGAATCAATATTAACGCCCGACCTTGCGCCCACAACGTTTAAACAGCCGCTGCCAATAATCAACATGGCGGCGAGTGGATGATCGAAAGGCGTGATGCGCATCTTTGATGGGAAAGTAATAACTGTGTAGGTCAGGTTGCGCGTCAAACATACCAAGTTGCGGGGCTAACTGCTGATAGTAGCCATCTAATTGCGCCATGTACGGCTGAACCTTGTCAATGTATTGCTGTTCGAACACATTATTAAGGTAACGAAACTTAGTCGTGTCTCGCTGCTCACCACAAATTATGTTGGCGTCAAAAGTTGAGAGTTGTTTGGTAATGGTATCAAGCTCAACAGAGGCACGAGATAGTGAGTAGTACAAATCCCCAAGCGTCGAACTCTTCTCTAATCCTTCTTGAACTTCAGTAGTCTTGCCGGAGACGAGCGGTGTGTTTAACGCTCGGTTAATATGCTCTAGGGCGTCCCTTGTCTGTCGGACTTGTTCGCCGATATCAGCACGCAACCACTGACTTCCACGCATTTGAGACTGCATCGCTTCACTGGCATAGATGAGATTCCATTGGTGCAGTGGAAATTGTGCGAGTTTCTGTTGCTCGATTTCTCTGAGTAATTCTACGATCTCTGGTAATAATTCGTTATTAGATAAACATTGACCAACACCTTCCAGTAGAGCGACTTGATAATCGTAATTTCGGAACTCGTCGGCGACTTTTCCAAGTACGGAGTTTCTTTCTGCAATCAGGTTGAATAATCCGCATTGTCGAAGTTGATAGCTGTCGATAAGCCCGATAGAGAGCGAAGGAACTTCAATAAACAGTTCTCGCTTTCTCGGTAAGCTGTCGAGCTCCCAGTCTTCCTGTATCTCGTCAGCATCTTGCACGTTGGCGATTTTGGCCTGATAGTCGTCGAAGTAGTTCTGTGGGCTGTCATCGAAACATCCAGTGATCACCACGGTCAGACACAACAGTGTTGAACGTACGATTAAGCTTGAGATAGCGTGACGATCCATGTGATCGCTACCAGTCTATTTCGCTACCATCGAAATTAAAGAAGTGACCACTCACTTCAGTATTCGATGACTCTATTACAGTCACAAGGCCTTTAGCTGAAGTCTCTGTATCAGTAAGAGCATTAGGGCCGCCCATTTCGGTCTGTACCCACCCTGGATGTAACGCCAACACTGTAAAGCCATTATCGGTTAAGTCGTTACTTAAGCTCTTCACAACTGAGTTAAGAGCCGCTTTAGATGAACGATAGATGTAGCCTCCGCCTGATGTGTTTTCAGACATGCTACCCACTCTAGATGAAAGACAGGCGATCTTTTTGACGTCACTACTTTCTATAAGAGGTAATAGAGTCTCGACAAGCTTCAATGGGGCAATTGTGTTGATTTCAAATACACGACGCCACTCTTCGACATCGGTATTACCCAGACCGTAACCTTTAGGGCCATAGTAGCCAGCGTTGTTGATCAAGATATCAATCGACTCTATTTGCGAGGGGAGTTGTTCTACTGCTTGATAATCGGTTATTTCTAATTGAATGCAGGTCAGGTTGCTACTGTGCTCTGCGAGTGAGAGCAGTTCTGTTGCTGAAGAGGCGTCACGGTAAGTTGCGTACACCTTGTGATTACCTTTCAAGTATTGTTGAGTCAGACTTAAGCCTATGCCGCGGTTCGCTCCAGTAATAAAAATAACGCTCATGGTGATTCCTTTTCAGTTCAATTAGTTAAGTTTGATGGCTTAACACGAGAAAATCAACGGTCCACCAACTGGCCATTAGCATTCTTACAAAAATCATTACTGCAGCCATCGAGCCACAGATCACACCACAGATGAGTATTACGTTTTTCATTGTTGTCTCTGGAATTAATTAAAGGTAATGATAACTATTATCATTAATTAAGGTTGTCGCCAAGTCTGAGACTGTTATGATTTTGAGATTGATACGTAATACGCCCGATCTATGACTCCTTTAATTTACCATCCAATTTATTCTCAGTTGCCTTTACCAGAAGGGCATCGTTATCCAATCAATAAATATCAACTGTTGCACAGTGCTGTGAAGCACCACATGGATAGCGATCCAAAATGGGGTAATGCATTCGCAATGTTCCAGCCAATGCCTGTTTCGGTAGAACAAGTAAAGCAGGTACACGATGGTGAATATGTCGATTTGCTAGTTTCTGGAAATTTACCAGCAGCAAAAATGAGACGTATCGGCTTTCCGTGGAGTGAACAGCTTATAGAAAGGACACTCTATTCAAGTGGTGGAACCTGCTTGGCCGCTGAAATGGCCATCGAGAGTGGTTTAGCGATTCATCTCAGCGGTGGCTATCATCATGCGCACCGAGATTTTGGCAGTGGCTTCTGTTTGTTGAATGATCTGGTCTTGGCGGCCAAGCACGCATTAACCTTTGAGCATATAGATAAAGTGCTGATCGTCGACAGTGATGTTCACCATGGCGATGGTACTGCGACACTTTGCCAAGAGAGCGATGAGATTATTACTCTGTCATTCCACTGCGATAAGAACTTCCCTGCGCGTAAACCGTTATCTGATTTAGATGTGCCATTAAGTCGTGAAACAGAAGATGAAGAGTTCTTACGTTGTTTTGAACAAGTCACCAAGTTGGCGATTGCGCATCACCAACCTGATCTCATTATTTATGACGCGGGGATCGACATCCATCAAGACGATGAACTGGGTTATTTGAATGTTTCGACAAAAGGGATATTTGAACGCGACTGTTTCATGATTGAATTAGCGAAATCAGAGTCTATTCCAATGGCGTGTGTAGTCGGTGGCGGATATCGAACTGAACATCAAGATTTGGTACCGATACATATGCAGCTTTTGAAAGCCGCACTAGCAGTGAATACTTGACCGGTAAACTCGAATTTTCTTTAGATACAAAAAAGCCGCTGATTTCTCAGCGGCTTTCTTTAATGTGGTGGAGGGATAGGGATTTGAACCCAACCACTAAAAAATTAAATGCTTATTTTACAATGGCTTGTCGTTATGTTCGAAAATCATTTTAATCGTTTGTCTTGTACAGATTAAACCTCAGTTCACCGTTTAACGTCAAGATATATCAGATTGTTAAGTTAGTTCACATCACTACAATCAGGCCAAAAAATAGACTTATGACTATCATGTAGCTATTTCCTTATCTTGTTATCGAAGGATTATTTCCAATCTTTCAAATTTAAATGGTATTTTTCCGTACTGACTTTTGAGTTTAAAACCAACAAAGCACATTCAGGCTCCAGAGGCTCGCGGCCAGTGATGAGCTTGCACAAGCCTACCAAAAGAAACTGAAGGATAAATGAGAAAAGACCTACAACAGGTACCAACCAAATATACACATGGGCATTCTTTGGGATGTAAAACTGATACCAAAGGCAAGTTAAATACAATCCTGCACCCACTAAAAGCAATAAGAACTTTATAATCTTAAGAGCGCCTGCGAAAGACGAGGCTACTCGATTCTTAGCCTTATCACGATTGTACTCATTAGTAATTGTGGCTCTAAGTTGTTTTTGCTCCTCATAGCTCAACTCTAGAGAGCCATTTTTGATATTGGACATAAGATTTAAATCATAAAGATATGTATCAAACCTCCTGAAAACTACTGCGAACGATAGGAAAGGACTTGAATACTTGTAACTTGCCATTGTAAAGAACACGACAGACAAAATTAAGGAGCCTAATAGGTGAACCAAAACTATCACGGTATCTAAATCAAATATCGCTAAGAACGGATAAAATATGCTAATGATATCTTTCATAATTCCATAAAAATCAATAATTAAGGCTCACATCGTCCAGTGGCGACAAGACTGGCGCGATCTATCTCTGCTATATGTATTCGAGTCGTTAGCAAGCACCATTTAGCAATAGTGTTACACAACATCAATGAGATACCTATAGTCAATGGCATGTACCATATGTACACGAACGCAATTGAAGATGTATAGTTTGTTGCTTGATCCCAAGCCAGAAACAAGCCGCAAATAGCACTAAGCCAACATACTGATGTTTGAAGGTTTGTTGCTAAAAGATAGTACAAACGTGCTTGGCGTACGTTTGCTTTCTCAGGCGAATAATAACCCTCGAACTTATAATAGAAGAACTCAAGTTGTTCGGGGTTCAACTCCCGAATACTAGTAATTTTGTAGTTAATCCCAATAGAAGCAAAGATCTGCCTTTTTACGTTCTTAATTGAGTCTGTAGCAGCATAATGAGAAAGCAAACTTAAAAAACCCAAGAACGAAAGCGCAACTGTGGCAATTAGCGCGAGTCCAAAACTAACAACAGGGAGAGCCCAATCTAATAAGATTATCATCCTTTCATATCCAATGAGAACAATGACTTATAATTATAACATGGCGAAATTCACATAGATATATCTATGCATTTAAATATTGAGCGCGCTGTAACAACTCAAATTAATTAGTACAGGTGTTCATGGGTTAGATGATGGCCATTACCATCCATGACCTTTTGTATAATAAAACTAACTGATTATCGGAATCGACAATTAGATCCCGTAACTTTTGGGGTTTTCTGAGTCAGTGTAACCTGTCGGTTTGGCAAGCTTCATGTTGGTCTTCATGGCTTGCCATGATCGGGAGTTAAGGGGCTCGCCTCTTACCCGCAGCTCCCGTTCATCTTTTGCGAAGCAAAAGTGTGACGGGAGCGCAGCGGGTTGCTATAACGTTTCACTTTTAGTGACACGTTTTTTTGGCGGATTACCGCCAAGCTTATTTTACTAACGTGTGCTCAACTGAAAGCTGTTCACAGCATAGACTAACTCTTCGGGTGAGAGTGGTTTTGCGTAGTGTCCGTAGGTCATCGTATTGTGTTTATGACCAATTATCTGAGCGACCACATGCTCTTCGATGCCCGCCTTTTGCAGTTCATCAACAACGGTATGACGAAAGGAATAGGCGGTTGGGCGTTGTCCCGCTTTGAAGTGACATGCATCCAAAACATCGCCAAAAACGTCACGATAGTCTTTTGACCAATCTAGGTCATCTCCACGAGGAGTTAGGTCAAAGAGCTGAATAGCGCCTTGTTGTTTACGTTGCTCCACATAATCAAGAAGCCCTAATTTGAGTAACGTTTTGTGTATTGGCACAATTCTGTTGGATGCGGAATTTTTCAAGTGTTGGTTTTCCGCATCATCGGAAAAGTGGATACAAGGTGTATGACCTAACTTGATATCCTTGATGCGAAGCTGACAAGCTTCTGAAGGACGGCAGCCTTGATGCATCTGTAACTTGGTTATCCAGTCAAACTGCTCGCCTTGCTCCCTGTAGGCATGGCTAGAGAATAGTTTCTTCAGCTCTATCGCTTTCCAACGCCTGCGTGGAGTTGAGCTATTTGTCTTCTTAGGCAGTTTCACCACCATAAACGGATTGCTTACTATCAATTCTTTTGCCACGCACCAGTTAAAGAACTGCCGATTTGCGGCCAGATAGTCTTTCAAGCTCTTATGGCTAAGCTTACGCTGGATCAGTTCATCTCTGTAAGCCATGGCAAGGCTGTTACTTGGCTTTTCTTTTCCTTGGCTTGATAGATAGTTTAGAAAATCACTACAACGCTGCTGTAGCTGTTTAATCGTCAATTGAGTCACGCTCTCAAGCTGCTTAGATTCAATGAACTGAGCCAGCGCCTCTTTTCCCACACTCACTCTCGGCGATGTTGCCTTTGCTTCTACGGTAGGTCGCAGTATTGGTGCATTCGTCGTTGTCTCTGGTTGAGAACGATAATTTTGACGCAACTGATTAATACTATGAGTAAGCTCAGCTTTGAACTCGGCAAAACTTAATGCA
>NZ_AJZM02000344.1:24534-26131 GCF_000272405.2 Vibrio tasmaniensis 1F-187 | reverse complement strand
ATTAAATATAACTTTTTGTTTTTATTGTCTTTACACCATTAACAGACAACCATTCGCATTGAAATCAATGCGCCGTGGTGTGTGGGATTGGATTGAGGGAAGCAGGGCCACTTCGTTAAACGCTTGCATAATTTGTGCTTTCTCTAAGGCATTATATTATTAGGTAAAGTCGCCCATATTAAAAGGGGTTGGGGTGAAAAATGGATCACACTACTAAAAAGTCACCACACCTTTTAGGAATTCAGGGCCATTCGTAAAACGAAATAACAGTGAAATCTGACTTTAGAAAGGCGATATTGTATCCGTCATTCCGCCCTCAATTTAATAATTAAAATAGTATTATCCAGCGTTCATTTATCAGTAAAAAAACGGCACCATCTTGACCGAGCTCGGCAGTTTTGATCTATTACTGTTATGGGCTTTGTTGCGTAATTCAGTGGAACTAAATCATGAACCTACGATCTGTTCAGCTACGTCCACTACCTCTCATAGCCCTATGCCTAAACATCGTCACAAAACAATCAACTGGAAGCAATACAGCCAATCACTCATTAACTGCGGGTCTCTGACCTTTTGGATTGATGAAGAGGTGATAAGTGGCTGAGCGCAAAGCAAAGCCGATTGGCGCGATGGTACGTCCAAGAATCTTGTTATTTCTAGCCTGTATTTGGGGGTGAAAGTGCACCTGTATTTTCAGTTATTCACCACACCCCAACAGACAACACAAATAGTTCACCAAAACTCAATTCCATTTGAATAATTCTTCGACCCAATCAGCAACCTCTCCCAATAGACTAATACCCCGAACAACGCCAAAAATAAAAGACACTATTTGGCCAATAGAAATTCGTTTCTTCATTAAATACTCCATATTTCAGATCTAAAAAAACCACCTAACAGCGGCGACAGAGACTAAAAATATTTGTTCAACCTCTCCACAATATTTTGTTGTTACCTAATAGGTAGGTTAATTATCAAATGCGATTTAGTGTGATCGTGTGACTTCATAACTTGATCTGAGACCAAAAAGTCTAACGCGTTAGACAAAGTAGTCCTGTTACTACAATTCGACATATGTGTGTAAAGCAAGTAAAGAGGTCGAGAAAGCATAACTCTCCTCCATTACTAGCTTTTAAATGACACTCACATCAAAATACAACAAAAAAGGGAGAGAGCAAGCGCCAAAGATAACCATCCCTAGCTTTAACGACATTAAATAAAACAACTGTTAACAACAAAAACTTAACTAGTCTACTTTAGATCTTTGGTGTTCATTATTCCTACTATGTTAAACGGGCGAGTTAGCTCTTCAGAGCGATTTATAGAAAAAAAATCAGCATGTCCATTTGAAGCAAGAACCGCACAATGATACCCATTGTTCATACTTTGTGAATTTTGACGTAACTGATTAATACTATGAGCAAGCTCAGCTTTGAACTCAGAAAAACTTAATGCCGTGACTTTGGCTCTGTCGAAAAGAGCATGGAGTAATTGAACCTGTTCGATATTTCTCAGGTAAGCGACTTTACGTTCACGAGTTAGAAGAGAGAATTTAAACTCTTTGGGATAGCCACTGCTATGTAGTGAAATTGGGGTA
>NZ_AJZM02000344.1:0-24524 GCF_000272405.2 Vibrio tasmaniensis 1F-187 | reverse complement strand
AGAGAATTTAAACTCTTTGGGATAACCACTGCTACGCAGTGAAAGTGGGGTGGCGATGCGTGTGTAGTATACGCTATTTGGAAGTCTCAATAAGTACATCTGTGCTACCTTTCTGTGCAAGATGATTTTCGAGGCTTTAGATACGAAAAAACCGCTGTAAAAACAGCGGTTTAATCTTTAAGAGTGGTGGAGGGATAGGGATTTGAACCCTAGAACCGCTATTAACGGTTGCCGGTTTTCAAGACCGGTGCTTTCGACCACTCAGCCATCCCTCCAGTGGCGTGAATAATATAAGGGGCAGAGGATCTTGTAAACCCTTAATTTTCATAATTTTGTTTTGTTGCTTGTTTTCTAATCATTCACGGCAATAAAAAAGGGAAGCCATTGGCTTCCCTTTTCTTTTTGATGATCATTTAGTCATTTTTGGTATAGAACCGCTGTAACTCAGTAAGGCCTTGCATCAACACTGGCAAGCGAGGGCTTACATCTTTCAGACGTTTGTAATTCTGATCGTACAATTTGTAGTTACCAAACTTATCTAACACCGTTGTTTGTTGGTCAGTAACAAGAGCAAGTTCACGTGAGTCTCCTGCAAGAATCCATTTTCTTCTACGCTCATCAAACAGGCTACGTCCACTACTGAAATCTGTAGGGTTCGAAGATACACCTAATAGCTCTTGCATTAGCGTGACTGACACATCTAGGTGACTAGAACGGTGAGTATATTCAGATGCTGACTTACCTGGCCATTTGATGAAAAGAGGCACTTGTAGTTGGTAACGACTGTAATTGGAGTTTGCACCCCAACTGTTGGTTTTCGTCTCGTTAAATTCAGTACCATGGTTAGAGGTAATGATAACCACTGTGTTGTCTTGAAGATCTAGGCGCTCCAACTCTGCGTAGATTTTCGCTAACTGAACATCAGCCGCTTGAGTCGATTTTTGGTAGTCTGCAGTAAAACGTTCAGCGGTAGTCAACGTTACATCTGTTTCGTAACTAGAGAAGTTATCGAGCGTTGTTAGTTCAATAAAGTTAAACCAAGGGCTTTTTGCTTGTGGTGATTGAAGCCATTCAGACCAAGCTTGTATTGCGCTTTGGTCATCATCTGTTGCTTGCTCTGGGAGCGCATCACGGCCTCGGAAGATGACTTCCGGGTAAAGGGCGTCGTCAAAGTCATCACCGCTAAAAGCGGCAAGTGTATAATTGTGATGATCTAGCACATCGAGCAGTACTGCGCTCGAACCTTGTGCTTTGATGCTGCTTGCGTAGCTGCTAGGAAGGCCATAGAACAATCCGAAAATACCAAACATGTCGTTACTTGAACTGTAGTGATTGGTGAAGTTGATCGATTGTTGTGCATAGGCATAGCTGCTTGGCATTGCAGTGCTATTGAGTGCATCGGCGCGAAGATTATTCACACTCACAAGCAGAATATTAAGATCAGCACTGCGGCGGTTGTATTGAATTTTTTCTAGCGGATAGCTAACTAAGTTTACGTTCTCTTGGTTCGCTTCTAAACGCTGTAAATACTCTTCACGGTCTAATAGACCATGCTTTTCCATAAAGCTTTTTGCTGTCATAGGATAAGACAGTGGGAAATTCGCTTTCTGGCTTGTAATTGGGTTGTAGAAATACGCATCAGCCCACATGTAGGTCAAGTGGCTGCTGATGAAACACAAGAAGAAGACGGCAGTAATAGGACGGCCAATGTGTTTATGAGACAGTTTACGTTGCTTACGCCAAACCCACTCAGACAGACCTAGCTGCAATAAGAAGATTAGTGGCATTACAATGAAGAGGTGCTGCAAATCAGAAGTGAGTGCAGACTCCTCTCCACTGAATAAAACCTCCCACACGACAGGTGTCAGGTGGAGGTTTATATTTTGATACGTTTGAGTATCAATCAGTAGGACAGTTAAACCTATGGTTGCGAAGATAACGGCAACCAAACGTAATAACTTCCTCGACGGAAGAATAAAAGTGAGTGGGAACAGCACTAATAGATAGAGCGCGAACACCAAAAATCCAAAATGACCAACCCATGATGCAGCCAAATAGAATTGACCCAATAGGGTTTCCGGCCAAGCAGATTGAGTAATATAACGAGTACCAATCAACATCGCAGCAATGATGTTGAAAAATGCAAACCAGTGGCCCCAACCTACCAGTCGAGATACACGATCGCTATATGAGTTTGCGCTGTCTACCATTTATAATTCTTTTTCCGTCAATCAAACTTAGTGAGACTTTTTATCTTCAAGAGAAGAAATTAAAGCTTCGGCAAATTTTTCAGCAATTCCTTTGCGTTGTGAAGCAGCAACGTTCTGATTTAAGACATTGGTTGCGATATTTCCAGCGATCATCAATGAAAGCTCAGGTGAAGCTTTGTGCTTAGTCAGTACAGCACCTACTTCAGCTAGGATTTTTTCAACTTGATCATCTGTGTATTTAGATATAATCGGCATAAGGACTCTAATAATGATAGTAAAAGCGGCTTATGATAACCTACTATGCACAACAACTGAAACCTGAACGGTAATATTTTCACTATGAGCCTTCACCTTTCCAACGTAATTTTACACCAGCTAAGCAAGAACGATCAGGAAGAGCTGATTGTTAACTATCGTGCTGAATCTCTAGAAAACGATACTGCATCTGAAAACCTAGTCGCTGAACTTCACCGAGTTTTTAATTCAAAAGCAGGTAAAGGATTTGGTTCTTTCAAATCCGACAGCGAATTCCAGCAGTCGTTGCATGAATTTCGAGCTGGAGAACAAAGTTTTTATGATTTCTCTCAAAAAAGTGCGCTACGTCTAAAAGATGAGCTTTCAAAGTATCCTTTTGCTGATGAAGGAACTTTGGTACTGGCTGAATATCAATCACTGGCGACAGACTACCTTTTCATCGGACTACTGCCTTCAAACCAAAGTTTGAAAGTGACCGAAGGGCTAGATATTAGTGCGACGGATTACCTTGATATCTCGAAGATGGATATTGTTGCGCGCCTTGATCTTTCAACATACGACACAGACAAAGAGTCAAACCGTTACCTTACTTATATTAAAGGGCGCGTTGGTCGTAAAGTCGCTGACTTCTTCTTAGACTTCCTTCAAGCAGAAGTAGGCTTGGATGCTAAGCAGCAAAACCAAGTATTGATGCAAGCGGTAGAAGACTTTGTTTCTGACTCTAAATTAGAGAAAGAAGAAGCAATCAGCTATAAAAAACAAGTTGCGGATTACTGTAACGAACAGCTTAAAGCGGGTGATGAAGTTCAAGTTCGTGAACTTTCTGGAGAATTGCCAGCAAGCACAGATGGTACAAGCTTCTTTGACTATACTAGTGAGCAAGGCTACGAGTTAGAAGACAGCTTCCCAGCAGACCGCGCAACTATGCGTAAACTAACAAAATTTGTTGGTGCTGGTGGCGGTTTGAATGTTAGTTTTGATAGTCTGCTTTTAGGTGAGCGTATCTTCTACGATCCAGAGACAGACACGCTAACCATTAAAGGGACGCCACCGAACTTACGTGATCAACTGACTCGCAATAAGTCATAGTCCGAAGTTATTAGGTAGCAAGCGACAGCCGGTTGTTGTCGCTTGTTTATGTTTAGCAACATAATGGTTTAGAGTTCGCATGAACAAGGAATATCGATGGAACAATCAGTAGCAAAGCCCAATCGCTTTAAAAGACCAGCCACTTTTTTGGTTGCACTCTTGGCTCTGTGGCTACTTCCTTCACTGGCTCTCCTTAATCTAAGCCGTTCTTACTCTCACTCACTCGCTCAAATTGAAGAACTCGGTATTCGCGTTAATGAACTGAGGCAATCGCTTTATTTCTCTGAGCCGCTGCGAGTCTCTCGTATTAATGATTTGGCACTCGATGCTCAGTTGGTTTATTCGATCCGACTGCAGATTGAATCTGATTTCCAACACGCCTTGTTTCGTCCTGATGTGAACCAACTGCTTTACGTTGCCGATCAATTTTTAGAAAAATTTGATGAATTCATTCCGATAGAAAGTCAGGTGCAAGATATTGTCGATAACATCAAAGTGTTGCGCACAGATACTGAGCTTTCCCCTAAGTTAAAGCCGCTACTCAACGAATTTGGTGTCGTCGTTTTTGAAGCGATGTATTCCGATAACCAAAGTTCATCAGCAACTTATCGCGCCTTTGATTCTATACTTGAAAAATCTTATTCATTAAAATCCGAAGAGCAAGATGCACTCCAACAATTACTGGCTGATGCTTCAGCATTGCTGAGTGATTACGCTCAGCTCAATTATTTAGTCGATAAAATTAAGAAGAATTCAGTAAACGAACAGATCATTAAACTTGAAGCTGAGTTCCATGATCGTCAATACAACCTATTATTGTTCATGCTAGGTTTAAGCTTAGTGGCAATGATTGCGTTAGTGTTGTGGAGTGTTAGGTCCCAAAAATCGAAGAAAGAAGTAGGACAAGAACTCAGATCGGAACCAGTTATCTCTTCAAGTCAGGAAGAGGCTCAACCTCAGCAGAGTGTTTGTGCGACAAGCCCGAAAGCTATTTCACAAGAACCGATTTTGCAAGAACCTATTCCACAAGTACCGGTTCAGCAAAACTCTATTCAGCACCCCCCAACTCAGCGAACACCAGAACAAGTGCAAGAGCCAGAGAAGCACATTGCCAGTGTGACGGATTCAAAGCCAGCGATTGATATTGAAGAGATGCTAGAGACTCTTGATGGCGATACCGAGTCTGTTGAATTGTTGCTAGGGGTCTTTGTCGAAGATCACGCAGATGACTATACCAGATTCAAATCTCTGCTCACCAAGGATGAAACCTCTGCTGCTCGCATTGTGCACAGTTTAAAAGGTGTGGCTGGCAGCATCAAAGCGTCTCGACTAGCGATCATTGCAGCGACTATTGAAATGACAATGAAGCAGTCCAGAGCCATCAGCGAGCACGATTTAGCTGAACTAGAGCTAGCGATAAAAGCCTCTGTAGATTCTGCTCATGACTATTTAAATACCCAACGTTAACTTTTACAGGTTTTTTGACAATACTCTGACGAAGCGCTCATACAATCCGCGCCCTTAGTCTTTGTCAGAGGTTTATATGTCACGATTTTCGAGTCGAAATTGGATAGTGTTGGTGCTTAGCATTGTGCTAAGTGGTTGTTCTCTCTTGGAAGTTAAGCTAGATAGTCAAACGACGCCTCTTACTCAGCAAGAGTTACAGGCTCGGATCATGACGCGTGAATACGCCAAGATGTTTTTTACACGAGTAGAAGACTCGGCCGATCTCATTGCGCAATCTTACCCTGCTGATGACACCTTACATCAATCTTATGTGTTGCTTTGGAAGATCCATGCTGAGCAGGGCTTACAACAAGCAGCGTACCAAACCTCCCCAATGTCAGCATTAATTGACTCATGGGTTTTCACAGCCCAAATGAATCAGTTTTATAGCCAAGGCGATGGTGCGGATCTGTTCGTGACGGATAATGCGGTAGAGACGGCTCGTTCTCTTGACCAAGAAGCTGAGAAGCTAGCAAAGGGTGTATTGAGCTCAAGTGATTTCAAAAAGAGCAAAGCATTCGTCGCAGAGTTCGCCGCGAGCAATCCTTTTAAAGATCTTACCTTCAGAAGCACACCCGCTTACCGTGAATGGCTAAGTTACCTTGGTAAAGACGAATCTCAAATCGTTCAAAGCCTAGGTACCATGCCGGAGGCGATGGGCGATGCATCAGACCGCTTAAGCCTAATGGCTGACCAAACACCGAAATTGATGACGTGGAAAGCTGAGTTGGTGGCGATGAATAGCTCGCTAACGGGTGAAGACCTATCGATGACGCTGGAAAGCCTTCGTCAAACATCAGCAAGCATGCAGGACTTCATTGAGAATAACCCTGAGTACATGCAAACATTGGCTTCTATTATGTCGACAGAAATGCAGCCTCTGCTCAACGACCTAAGTGATAAGACAGATCAAAAATTGGCGATGCTCACTGAAGAACGTGTAGCCTTAGAAAAAATGGTGACACGAGAGAGAGAAGCTCTGGTCGCGATGATTGCGAAAGAGCGTCTTGAAATTGCAGGCATTGTGACTTCTGAAAGGGAACTGTTTACACAAGATCTTGATCGCGTCTCTCAAGAGGTGGTGGTACTCGCTATTGATAAACTGATGGACTTAATCAAAGGTGTGATTATTTACTTCATCCTGTTTATCTTGGTGGTGTTCTTTGCACCGTTAGGCATCGGTTATTGGTTGGGTAAACGAACCGCCAACAAATAAATTCAGTAATTAAGTAGATCACAAAAGAGCGCTCTAGAGCGCTCTTTTGGCATTTATATCATCAACATTTTTGTGCTTAAGCACTAAAGCCTTAGCTTAAGCTTGTTGCTTGCTCAGTTCAGCTGCTTCTTCAGTTTCAAGCGCTGGTGCTGTTGGTTCACATTTATCAACGAACCAACCCATGTAAGACGTTACGATAGTCACGAGGATACAGATGAAGCTCAACCACATGAACGGAGCGTAAGAGAGCGTTGCGACACCAAGAATACTCGCCATGTAGATACCGTTATCACTCCAAGGAACCATGCCTGAAGTTAACGTGCCACCGAACTCAGCGTTACGAGATAGATTTTTACGTTGATAACCTAAACGGTCGTAGTTTTTCGCACAGATTTTTGGCGTTAGGATTAACGATACGTACATTGCAGAACCGAATACGTTACCCATGAAGGCCGTGCCTATCGTGCTTGTTGCTAGAGAACCAGCGCTATTTACTCGGCGCTCGAACACCTTAGCAATCGTCTCTAATACGCCCACTTTATCCAGTAAGCCACCAAAACCTAAACCAAACACAATCACCGCTACCGAACCTAGCATTGAAGACATGCCGCCACGGTTAAGAATCGAGTCAATAAACTCTACGCCAGAGGAGATAGAGAACGGTGCCCAAGCAGTATTGAATGCCGTTAGGAAATCGATATCTTGGATCATGACTGCCCAGATAATACCTAGCAGAGAACCGAAGCTGATTACCGGGAATGAAGGCATGCGGAAAGCCAACAGACCAAGCACGATCAGTACTGGGACAAATGAGTAAGGTGTGATGTAGAACTGAACTTCCATTGCTTTGATGACAGAATCTACTTGGCTCATGTCAACGTTGCCCGCGTAGTGGAAACCAAACGCAGTAAACATGATGCCAGTAATCACGTAGCTGATTAACGCAACTGGCAGCATGCCCTTGATGTGCTCAACCACTTCAACACCAGACATTGAAGAAGCCAGAATCACTGAATCCGAAAGTGGAGACATCTTGTCACCGAAGTAACAGCCTGACAGTACTGCACCTGCAGTAATCGGTGCTGGAACTCCTAGACCTTGGCCTATGCCCATCATCGCGATACCTGCTGTACCCGCGGCGCCCCAAGAAGTACCAGTTGCCAATGCGGTTAGAGAACAGATAATCATGGTCGCTAAAAGGAAGATAGAAGGGTGGATTGCTTTCAGACCATAGTAAATGATAGTAGGTACGATCCCGCCTGAGATCCAAGTACCAACAAGAGCGCCAACGGCTAAAAGTATTAAAACTGCGCCTAAGCCATTGGATATTCCTTTGAGTGCCGCTTTTTCTAAGTCTTTGTATTCGTGGCCAAGGCGAATACCGAGAACCATGATAATGAACCAGCCAATATACAAGGCAAGTTGAATTGGAAGGTCAAGTTTTGCAGTAAAGGAAAAAGCAAGGGATAGAAATAGTCCTAACGCGATGAATACCTGCAATAGGTTCGGTAGGCGAGTTTTACTCTGCTTCATAAAAGCCTCTTGTGATTTCGAGCATTTATAGTGCTTCGTTTTGGTGTGTGGTGCAAAACGGACACTACAGTAATTAGTTTATTATATCGAAAAAATACGTCCAAGTTGTGATATTTGACTGTTAACGCAGTCAATTATGGTTTCATTATCTGAAATATTGTTAAGTTCATGGTTGTTACATGTTGAAACTTGTCGCACGTTGTTTTCGTTTTGTGAAGTATTATTCTAGATAGTATTGATTAAAAAGAGGGATTTACTGTTTGTGACGCGAGTAGGATTAAGCTGCTTTGGCGATGCAAATGTTTGAATTTGAGGATAATGGGCGTTTTATCAATGAGGTGGATATTAAATGTCGATACAGGGATAACTGCACGATTCATTGCGTTCACTTAAAAGAAACGAAAAAGTTACACTTTTTGACAAAAAGCACTTGAGTTCTGTTTCTGAAAAACTTATAGATGGGGGAGAGCAATTTTTAATTTATACATGGAGAGTGAGCGATGAGAGTAGGTCTAGTTGGTTGGCGCGGTATGGTTGGTTCTGTATTGATGCAACGTATGGTTGAAGAGAAAGATTTCGACTTGATTGAACCTGTTTATTACAGTACGTCTCAGATTGGTATTCCTGCCCCTGTTTTGGGTGGTAAAGATGCGGGTCTACTTCAAGACGCTTTTGATATTGATAGCCTAAAACAGCTTGATGCGGTGATTACCTGTCAAGGCGGAGACTACACCTCAAAAGTATACCCAGCACTGCGTCAAGCAGGTTGGAAAGGCTACTGGATTGATGCGGCTTCTACCTTACGTATGGACGCGGATTCAATCATCACTCTTGATCCTGTTAACTTGGCTCAAATCCAACAAGGCATCCACGGCGGGACTAACACTTTCGTAGGCGGTAACTGTACTGTGAGCTTAATGCTTATGGCTTTGGGTGGTCTATACGAGAAAGGCATGGTTGAGTGGATGAGTGCCATGACTTACCAAGCCGCTTCAGGTGCGGGCGCTAAGAACATGCGTGAACTGATCTCACAAATGGGTGTGATCAACGACAGCGTAAGTTCTGAGTTAGCGAACCCTTCAAGTTCAATTCTAGATATCGATAAGAAAGTCGCTGATACCATTCGTTCATCTTCATTTCCAACCGATCAGTTCGGTGCTCCGCTTGCGGGCTCACTGATTCCTTGGATCGATGTGAAGCGTGAAAACGGTCAAAGCAAAGAAGAGTGGAAAGCCGGCGTTGAAGCGAACAAGATTCTTGGCCTAGATGGACAGCCAATCCCAATTGATGGTACTTGTGTACGAATCGGTGCAATGCGTTGTCACGCTCAAGCACTAACGATTAAGCTTAAGCAAGACGTGCCTATGGACGAGATCGAAGAGATCATCGCGACGCACAATGATTGGGTTAAAGTGATTCCTAATGACCGAGACATCACTGCGCAGGAGCTAACACCAGCGAAAGTAACAGGCACAATGTCTGTACCAGTCGGTCGTCTGCGTAAGATGTCGATGGGTAACGATTTCCTGAATGCGTTCACGGTAGGTGACCAATTACTTTGGGGTGCTGCAGAACCACTACGCCGTACTTTACGCATTATCCTTGCGGAGAAAGCGTAATCGGCAAGATTGCTTAAATTCTATTAGCTGATAAACCGAAAGGGTTGACGATAAACGTCAACCCTTTTTAGTTTATTGATATCTCGTTATTCGGCCCTCGAAACTGCCCTTAAATCTCTTCGCATCTCGTGTCTGCTTTTATTTCTCTTCAGTAACGACACGCTTGTCGGGGTCTGCCAATTCACTCGCACAGTGTTTGCAATACATAGCATCCGAATCATGGCCGGCGCGGTTACAGTTCGGACACTTTACCAACTCTTTGTGCGAGTTCATCTCATTGCTGAGCTCTGCGGTAATAATCCCTGTCGGCACCGCTAAAATAGAGTAACCCAATAGCATGGTCAGAGAAGCGATCGCTTTACCTAACGCGGTTTGAGGGATCATGTCACCGTAGCCAACCGTAGTAATGGTTACGATTGCCCAATAAATACTGTGGGGAATACTTGTAAAGCCATTTTCTGGCCCTTCAATAACAAAGATAAGCGCGCCGAAGATAACAACTAAGATGCCCACTGTGCTGAAAAAGATCAGTATCTTTCGTCTTGCCATTAACAGTGAACGTAACAGAATGTTTGAATCTTGTAGGTAGCGAACCAGTTTTAGGATTCGGAAGATACGCATCACACGCAGCAGTCTCACCACACCCATAAATGAAGCGCCTGGGAAGATGATCGCTAGGTAGGTCGGAAGAATCGCCAATAGGTCCACGACACCATAAAAGCTGGTGGCATAAGATTTTGGTTTCGGAGAACAATAGAGCCTCAACAAATACTCAAGAGTGAAGAGAGCAGTAAAAGTGTATTCAATATAACGCAGCTGCTGTGACCATTCGCTCATCACATTAGGGATGGACTCTAAGATCAGAACCAATAGCGAAGCCAAGATTGCAACGATCAGAGAAATATCAAATGCACGTCCGGCTGGTGTGTGAGTACCAAAGATAATGACGTACAAATGATGCTTGAGTGGCTTGCGTGACATAGGGAGAGATTCATCTTTTGTTAAATGCATTAACAGTCATTATACAAGCTTCATAATAACGAGGCGAGTGAAAGCCCAATTGCTTTACTCGCCTCATCTATATTGCAATATTGTTGCCTTTTATAGAGCAACCGGATTACCGTTAAACGTTATGCCAAACCTGGGAACAAATTACGTAGGCCATTGGCGATGAACTCGATGCCCAATGCGCCAAGAATCAAGCCCATGATACGCGTGATCACATTGATACCCGTTTGACCTAAAAAGCGAACGATAACCGGCGCTGAACGGAACAGAAGCCAAGAGCAGGTTGCAAACGCGATGATGCTAATGCCAATTCCCACAGTATCAATGGCTGCAGGGTAACGAGATCCGTAAACAATGGTCGAGCTGATTGCCCCGGGGCCCGCCATTAATGGCATCGCAAGAGGAACAACACCGATTTGCTCTTTGCTGATGTATTCAGATTTCTCTTGTTTATTCTGCTTATCTTCACCGAGCTTACCGCTCATCATCGAAAATGCGATGCTCAATAATAGCAAACCACCTGCAACACGAAATGAATCCAGGGAGATGCTAAACATATCAAGCAGCATTTGCCCCGCGACAAGCGACACAATCAGGATAACGGCAACAGCAATGTTGGCTTGTAAGGCTGTCCTGTTCCTCTCTTCTGGCGGCATATGTGCAGTAAGGGAAACAAAAACAGGCATGATGCCGATTGGGTTTACGGCAGCAACAAGCCCAAGGAAGAATTGCATAAAAATTGCGAGTTCTAAGCCTTGCATGAGAGCGATCTCCAGTTAGCGAATTTTAAGGTTGAAGGTTTGATTCGGTGAATAGTCTGAGCGCGTAATGTAAGGGACAAATCGGATTTGCACGAATGAAAAAAACTAACCTGAAATAGGGGATTATTTTTAGAAAAACTAATTGAATATCACTTTTGTATTGGCGGTGTTGCGAGTTGGTTGTTAGTGTTTCATTTTGTAATTTATTATCGAGTAACTGTTAACTGCCGCACGAATTTAATAAAAATTATGTCAAAATCTAGCCCGTGCAACGGTATGGATATACTCTCAGTAGCACGAATATGGCTGTATACATGTAATTTAACTGACTAAAAATGAAACTTTTTTACAGTTTATGACTCTATGTAGAAAAAGTTTGTCTGTTTGCTTGTTTTTTGAACTAACGAAAAGTGTGATTTTAATCTATATAAATCATCATCTTAAGCATGTTTTTGCGATTGCCTTACTACTTTTTGGTTAATTCTTTTTGGGTAACTGATCTGGGTCAATTTTTTTCACACTGTGAAATAATATACTCAGTCCTGAAAGCAATTTACTAAGAACGTTGTTGTTTGAGGTTAAAAGCAAGCAGCGAAATTAATAAAAAGTTTTTAATATTTATTATTTTAGGAGATCCACCATGCCTGTAACTAACTTAGCGGAACTTGATGCTCTAGTAGCACGCGTTAAAGCAGCACAAGAAGAGTTTGCAACATTCTCTCAAGAGAAAGTAGACGCAATCTTCCGCGCAGCTTCTCTTGCTGCTAACCACGCTCGTATCCCACTTGCACAACAAGCAGTTGCTGAATCTGGAATGGGTATTGTTGAAGATAAGGTTATCAAAAACCACTTTGCATCTGAATTTATCTACAACAAATACAAAGACGAAAAAACATGTGGCATTCTTGATGAAGATGAAAGCCTAGGCACGATGACTATCGCTGAGCCTGTAGGTATCATCTGTGGTATCGTTCCAACAACGAACCCAACTTCTACAGCGATCTTCAAATCTCTAATCTCTCTTAAAACACGTAACGGCATCATCTTCTCGCCACACCCACGTGCAAAGAACTCAACTAACGACGCAGCGAAGCTTGTTCTAGACGCAGCTGTAGCAGCGGGTGCACCAAAAGACATCATCGGTTGGATCGACCAACCATCTGTAGAGCTTTCTAACGCGCTGATGAAGCACGACGGTATCGCACTTATCCTTGCTACTGGTGGTCCAGGCATGGTTAAAGCAGCATATTCTTCTGGTAAGCCTGCTATCGGTGTTGGTGCTGGTAACGTTCCTGTAGTTATCGATGAAACAGCTGACATCAAACGTGCAGTAGCATCTATCCTTATGTCTAAAACATTCGATAATGGTGTTGTATGTGCTTCTGAGCAAGCTGCAATCGTAGTTAGCGAAGTATATGACGAAGTTAAAGAGCGTTTTGCTTCTCACAAAGCTCACGTTTTATCTAAAGCTGACGCAGATAAAGTACGTAAAGTTCTTCTTATCGACGGCAACCTAAACGCTAAAATCGTAGGTCAACCTGCTCCAGCAATCGCTGAAATGGCGGGTGTTAAAGTTCCTGCTGATACAAAAGTACTTGTAGGTGAAGGCCTTGGTAAAGTTTCTTACGATGACGAATTTGCTCACGAGAAACTGTCTCCAACTCTAGGTCTATTCCGCGCAGACGATTTCGAAGACGCTGTTGCTCAAGCAGTAACTATGGTTGAAATCGGTGGTATCGGTCACACATCTGGTCTTTACACTAACCAAGACGTAAACGCAGATCGCATCCGTTACTTCGGTGACAAGATGAAGACGGCTCGTATCCTAATCAACATCCCGACTACTCACGGTGGTATCGGTGACCTGTACAACTTTAACGTTGCACCTTCTCTAACTCTTGGTTGTGGTTCATGGGGTGGTAACTCTATCTCTGAGAACGTAGGTCCTAAGCACCTTATCAACAAGAAAACTGTAGCGAAGCGAGCTGAAAATATGTTGTGGCACAAACTACCTAAGTCTATCTACTTCCGTCGTGGCAGCCTTCCAATCGCTATGAGCGACCTAGAAGGTAAGAAACGCGCATTCCTAGTAACGGACCGTTTCCTATTCAACAACGGTTACGCAGACGATGTAGTACAAATTCTGAAAGCGCAAGGTATTGAAGTTCAAGTATTCTTCGATGTAGAAGCGGATCCAACACTGTCTGTTGTTGAGAAAGGCGCTGAAGCAATGAAGAGCTTCCAACCTGACGTAATCCTTGCTCTAGGTGGCGGTTCTCCAATGGATGCTGCTAAGATCATGTGGGTTATGTACGAGCACCCAGAAACTCACTTCGAAGAACTAGCAATGCGCTTTATGGATATCCGTAAACGTATCTACAAGTTCCCTAAAATGGGTAAAAAAGCTGAGCTAGTATGTATCACTACTACTTCAGGTACGGGTTCAGAAGTTACGCCATTCGCGGTTGTTACTGACGACAAAACAGGTGCTAAGTACCCGCTAGCGGATTACGAAATCACGCCAAACATGGCTGTTGTTGATGCTAACCTAGTAATGAACATGCCTAAGTCTCTAACAGCGTTCGGTGGTTACGATGCAGTAACTCACGCTCTTGAAGCTTACGTATCAGTTCTTGCGAACGAATACTCAGATGGTCAAGCTCTACAAGCTCTTAAGATGCTTAAAGAATACCTACCATCAAGCTACAAAAACGGTTCAGCAGACCCAATCGCTCGTGAGAAAGTACACAACGCTGCAACGATTGCTGGTATTGCCTTTGCGAACGCATTCCTAGGTGTATGTCACTCAATGGCTCACAAAATTGGTGCTGAGTTCCACCTACCACACGGTCTTGCAAACGCACTACTTATCTCAAACGTTGTACGTTACAACGCGAACGATAACCCAACTAAGCAGACTGCATTCTCTCAGTACGACCGCCCACAAGCACGTCGTCGTTATGCTGAAGTTGCTGACCACCTAGGCCTAAGCCAAGCTGGTGACCGTACTGCTCAGAAGATTGAACGTCTACTGACTTGGTTAGAAGAGCTTAAAGTTGACCTAGACATCCCACTGTCTATCCAGGCTGCGGGTGTTAACGAGTCTGACTTCATCGCTAAACTAGACGAGCTAGCTGTTGAAGCGTTCGATGACCAGTGTACAGGTGCTAACCCACGTTACCCTCTAATCACTGAGCTTAAAGAAGTTCTAACAACGTCTTACTTCGGTAAAGCATACGTTGAAGGTGAAACTTTTGAAGGTACGACTGTAATTTTGAAGAAAGCTGACCAAAAGCCAGCTGAAGAAAAAGCAGCACCAAAAGCTAAAAAAGAAAAAGCTAACGCATAATAAGTAAGCATTAGTTTGAGATAGGTTTTCGCTAGCACGATACTTATCTATCGGGAAATTCAAAGCCCCAACCGAAAGGTTGGGGCTTTTTTTATGTGAATTGAAATAGGTTTATTTTTTATTATCCATTTACACCTCCGCAGACGCTTACACCTCCGCAGACGCTTACACCTCTGCAGCTACAACCCGTCCGCTAAAGTAATCATTAGATACAATGTATTCCATTGTTCTGGTCAGTTCGTCTTGCAGTTGTGCCCAGTGACACCCATTGAGCTTGCCTTCGGAGTTATGAACGGCAGGGACAACACCGCCGACTCGAATACCAAATGGCGTCAGTTCTTTCGCCCAGCTATGGGTAAAGCCGGTAATCATGGAGTTTGCGCTCTCTAAGCCTGACACATCATGAAAGTCATCGTGAGATATCACATTCACAATTACGCCTTCTTTGTCTTGCTCTCGTAACCTCTCTGCCCTGATTTGCCCAAATGCGAAAAGGGTCGATGCCATAGCAGACAGATCATTGATAAAGCTACTGACAGGCTGATCGCCAATTAGACTAGGCATTGGGGAACTTATCCAATTGTTGACCAGAACATCGGGTGTAGTGTTAAAGGTGGCTTGAATAAAATCAAATACGCTGAGGATAGCTTGGCTGTCATTCCCTTCGAGCGTGTAATGGTAAACAGAGTCGGAGAAGCGGGCACATTGTAAATAAGTCGCCTGAAGTGCTTTTGCGTCTTTATCACAAAGGATGACAGTGGCTCCAAGGTTAACAAAGTGATTCGCAATCGTTCCTCCCAATCGCGAGCCGGCAGATGTTACCAATATAATTGAGCTTTTTATTTCCATCCCAGTACCTAAGCAAATCGTCCATGTTGGATAAGGATGGGTTAAATTTCATACAGCGGGTGTGAATTGGCTCAAACTAAGGTGTACCCATTGATAACTTTTTATGAACTTTGTGGCAGGTCACATTTTGCAGTAACTTCAAGTGTTAACCGACATCTCCGGTTTTTATGATGACCAAAGGTGATGGTTCATATTGCCTACATCAATCATTCAAAAAGCAAGATCGAACAAAGAATAGTCGTGAATATTGAGTGAGAAAGAGGACGGCTAGGCAGCGGCTATACTTGCGCCTGAATCTGATATTGACGTTGAGCTGTCGACAGCTCGTTGTAGAGCGTCGCATTTGGTAAATCAGGTAACTGTTTACTTGCCAGTTTACGCCTGTCATGACCAGAAAGGTTTTGGTAAACCTCTTCGGGGAAGTCGGCTGTATCTTCTGGCATGAAAGCAAGTGCTTCAGGCTTCAAGTAGTGGCTTAGCTTGGCGCTGGCAAGGCTAGCTTGATGAAAGTGATTCGATTGTTGCGCTGAAATTTCATACGACGATTGGTTTGAACGCAGTTGTTGCGGTTCTGCTACGCCAAATTGCTTACGTAAGCGATCTTCAGTCGTTTCAGTGACGTCAATAGTGTCGATGGGAGTACAGTCGCGAACATCATTAGAAAACATAGATAACAGCAACGCAAAATCTGCACGGCGACCTTGCTCAACCGCTTGGCTGATCCCGATGCCGAACTTCAGTTCGTTGATGATTCCTGCTTTGTCTAAAGTATGTATTTGCATGCTGCCTCTCATTGGATACACCTTTAACGGCATGGAGTTGGCAAACTTTAGAGTTTAATTACAGGCAAATAACGAATTTATGTAGGGCGATTGAGAAAGGTAAGAATAGGTTGAAAAGTAGGCTTGATCTGCTAGTTCGTTTCGCAATGTTCGCATTGATTAGAATACGACAGATACAAAAAAGCTCACGCCGAGGCATGAGCTTTCAATAGATAACTCGCTATAAATAGCGCAGCGTAAGTAATAATTACTTAGCTAGGTTCTCTTCTACGAAAGACCAGTTTACTAGGTTCCAGAATGCAGCCATGTAGTCAGGGCGAACATTGCGGAAATCGATGTAGTAAGCGTGTTCCCATAGGTCAACAGTTAGAAGTGGAGTAACACCTTCTTCTGTTAGAGGAGTCGCAGCGTTAGAAGTGTTAACGATGTCTAGAGAACCGTCAGCTTTCTTAACTAACCAAGTCCAAGAAGAACCGAAGTTGTTGATTGCTGAATCAGTGAATTTCGCTTTGAATTCTTCGAAAGAACCGAATGCAGCGTTGATCGCTTCTGCAACCGCGCCTGTTGGTTCGCCGCCTGCTTTAGGAGCAAGACAGTGCCAGTAGAACGTGTGGTTCCAGATTTGAGCAGCGTTATTGAAAACACCACCAGTAGAAGTCTTAACGATTTCTTCTAGTGTTTTTCCTTCAAACTCAGTACCTGGGATAAGACCGTTTAGCTTAACAACGTAAGTGTTGTGGTGCTTACCGTGGTGGAAATCTAGCGTTTCTGCTGAGATGTGTGGTTCTAGCGCGTCTTTCGCGTAAGGAAGAGCCGGTAGTTCAAATGCCATTGCTCAATTCTCCATTGATATGAAAGAGTTAACTCTTTCGATTGCTTCCAGTGATATTATTATTCATGGCTCGCTATATTGCCAACCACGGTCAATTTGCTGACTTGCGATATAGTTTAGCAAGTTTTTACTTTATTAAAAGCTTAATTCATCACTTTTGTGTGAATTGTTAGCTTAACTGTTTAACCTCTTTTTTTATATGGTTTTTATTCTTTTGGTTTGGGGTAGAATAAAGGCAATGAAAGCCGTAATCCATTAACGAGGAAGCAATGGAAACTATCGATAAAATCAAACAGCAAATTGAAGAAAACACTATTCTACTGTACATGAAAGGTTCTCCTAAGCTACCTAGCTGTGGTTTCTCTTCTCAAGCGTCTCAAGCGCTAATGGCATGTGGTGAAAAATTTGCTTACGTAGATATCCTACAAAACCCTGATATCCGTGCAGAGCTTCCAGCTTACGCACAATGGCCAACGTTCCCACAACTTTGGGTTGAAGGTGAGCTAATCGGTGGTTGTGATATCATTCTTGAGATGTTCCAAAAGGGTGAGCTTCAGCCAATCGTTAAAGAAGCCGCTGCTAAAGTAGCTGGCGACGACGCTGAGTAAGCTTTAGGCCTTGGTGCTTAAATATTGAATGGAAGGGGCCTTAATTAGGCTCCTTTTTTCGTTTGAATGGTTCAACAAAGACTCGATAAGGAATGAACAATGAACGTAAAACTTCATTATGTGCATGATCCAATGTGCAGCTGGTGTTGGGGCTACAAGCCAACGCTTGAGTTATTAAAACAACAATTGCCAGCGAGCATTGAGTTTAGCTATGTAGTCGGTGGTTTGGCTCCGGATTCTGAAGAGCCGATGTCAGAAGAGATGGAAGGCAAGCTTCAAGCGATTTGGAAGCAGATTGGAGCTAAGCTGGGTACGGAATTTAATCATGAGTTTTGGACGGAATGCCAACCAGTTCGCAGCACTTACCCAGCGTGTCGTGCAGTGATCGCTGCTGGTTTTCAAGATCACTACGAAGCAATGCTTGAAGCGATCCAACACGCTTACTACCTTCGTGCGATGCTGCCTCATAGCCAAGAAACGCATTTGCAGTTAGCTCAAGAGCTAGGGATGAATGTACAACAGTTTGAAAATGACCTTTCTAGTAAGCTATTGGAAAGCGAGTTAGATGACCAGTTAGGTTTTAAAGAAGCGATGGGTGTGCATTCTTACCCAACCTTAATGCTTGAGGTAAACGGTATCTTTAGTGAAGTTGAATTGGATTACCATTCAACTGAAGCGACACTCAAGTCTATTCGCGAAATTCTAGTGAATAACGCTCCCGCTGCATAATCCAGCGAGAGCTGTCTGTATTGACGCAATAACCTCTAAGGCTTACTCATAAGAGTAAGCCTTTTCTTTTGTCTGACGTAGTTGGTTTATCTCCTCTGTAAACCGTTCGAATGTGTTAGTTGCTTCCGAGATTGATGCTTCAATTTCTGATTCGACTTGATCTAAGTCTGTGGCTTCGGTTACTAGGCCGTTTGCTTGTGCTTCAATGATTGCGAGCGGAGAAGCAATCGCGTCACATGCCACCATTTTAGCGGCACCTTTGAGTCGGTGTGATGTGGTTTTTAGTCCCTTATATTCCTTATTAGCCCACTGCGCTTTTATCTGTTCATTATCTGCAATAAAACTTGCGGCAAACTCGTCGAGTAAGGTCATCACCACATCGTGATCTTCAAATAGATCGTAGAGTGCGGTGTAGTCGATGATGGGGCTATTGGTCTCGTTGGGTGAATCTTGAGGGACAGTGGGGTCAACATCTTCGATTGTCTCTGAGTTGTTATTTTCTGCCGATTCCGCAAAGCTCTGTTCAATACCTTGGAACAGCATCGAAAACTCATTGGTTTCTTGAGCTGCCGGTAAAGTGTTTGACGAAGAGCTTGTGTCCTGATTTTGCGAGTCTGGCTTTTCTGCATCAGAAATATCGGTTTCAAGCGTCGGATCTAAATCGTGGATTGCGGGTAGCCATTTTTCAATGGTCAGCTTCATTTGCTTAATGGAAACAGGTTTAACTAGGAAATCATCCATGCCGTGTGCATAACAGTTGGCATCTTCACCCTGAACCGCATTCGCCGTCAACGCGACGATAGGCAACTTTTGAGTTTCTTGATTTAGTTCTTCATTGCGTTGTTCTATCTGACGAATGCTTGAGGCAAGCGTGTAACCGTCCATCTCCGGCATATGGCAATCGGTGAGAAGCAAACCATAACGTTTATTTTTTAAAGCATTCAGCGCTAGCACTCCGTTATCGAAAATATCAGCGTGGACACCAATACTCTCAAGCTGCTTGGCGATGACTTGCTGATTGATCGGGTGGTCTTCCGCAACAAGAATCAGTCGGCCATTACTCTCGGCTTGTTCGCGAGTCTCGATGGCGATAGGCGCTTTGGTTTCGTTGTCTAATGATGAGAGTAGATTGTTGTGACTGACGGGTTTCGTTAAAACATGAACAAGGTTATCGGGCAGCAGCGGATTTACCGACAAGCACCAAGAGTTACCTAAAGGCTCTGGTGAGAGCATTGGGTTTTGGTTGATTACGGTGAAGCGTGTTGAACCCGTATGCTGCTGAATCCAAGCATCGCTAATCGCCAGTTGTTGCCAAACCGACATCGCGACAAAGATGTGTTTGGGCTGATGTTTGACGACCATCTCTTTGAGTAAGTGCTTTTGATTAATGTGCAGAACTTTTGGTTCAAGATCGAAGTGTTTCAGATATCGACACAGCTCTTCTTGTTGCAGAACGTAGCCGACGACGTATACCTCGCTTGAGTGATTACCGACGTCTAGCTCAATAGAATTCTCACCCTCTGAAGGGAAAATCAGCGTTTGTCGTAGAGCCAAAGCGTTGCTTACTGCATGTTCAGGGGTACAAGTTGGGAGGGTGACGGTAACCGTAAAGTGGCTGCCTTTTCCTTCTTCACTCGACAGTTCTATGTTGCCATCCATCTGTTCTATCAATTTCAAAGCGATAGATAGTCCAAGCCCTGTGCCACCAAAACGGCGGCTAGTGGTTTTGTCGACTTGTTCAAAAGGTTGGAATAAGCTTTGTTGTCTGTCTTTCGGGATGCCGATGCCCGTGTCGGAAACCGTTAGGCTAATTTTCTGCTGATGTTCGTTCTGCTCAATCACATCAATATGCAATGAAATAGTGCCATGTTCGGTGAACTTAATCGCATTGTTAAGGAAATTGTTTAGAATCTGATGGAGTCGTATATCGTCTGCAAACAACCACTGAGCGAGGTTTGGGTCTTGCCAATAGTGGAAGGCTAAGCCTTTTTGCTGTGCATGAATGGATTGCGGTTGCACGATACGGGCAAGTACTTTGCCGAGCTCAATTTCGGTCGGGTTAAGATCCAGTTTTCCTGCTTCAATCTTGGAGTAATCGAGTACGTCATTAACGATGTGCAGTAAGTTCCGAGCCGACTGATTCAATCCACCGTGTAAGTTCAGTAACTCTTCACTCAGCTGATGTTCCTGCATTAATTCCAACAGCCCTAAGATCCCACTAATCGGGGTGCGAACCTCGTGGCTAATGGTCGCTAAGAATTGCGACTTTGCAGCCGTTGCACTTTCTGCTTTTTGGCGTGCGTTGTCTAAAGCTTGCTGTTGTTTTTTTAGTAGGGTGATGTCTGTTATCACCGTATTCCACTCAATGGTTTTGCTGTTCGATACTTGGCTATTAAATTTCACCCATTTAGTTTGACCTGATTCTAACTGCATTCGCTGTTCATTTTCCCAATGCCCGGTTTCAATAGCTTCGAGCATACTGGTTTCAAACAGGGGCAAGTCATCCTCTGCGATCAGATCAAACAGACGTTGAGGGTGCTCTTTTACGTTATCCACGGATAAGCCGAACATATCGCTTACACCTGCACTGACAAAGCTAAACCGGATATCTAAAGGCTGTCGAGGGTGCGTTTGAATATGTTTAAGCACGACCCCATCAATGTTGTCGGCCAGCGTTTGCAAGTGGGCTTCTGCTGCTTTTGCTCTCTGCTCGGCGATCTTTCGCTGCTCGATTTCAGCCGCCATTTTTCGGTTCCAAAATACGATCACGAAAATGACCACAAAGATCCCAAGCCCGATGATCACCGACCATTTAGCGACTTCGCGTGGTGATAAGCCTTCTTGGTATTCATAGGTTAACCATTTGTTTTCCAAGCGCGCTAATTCATTGGCAGGCAGTGCTCCAATGGTTTTGTTGAGAATACTCAACAGCATGGGGTGGCGGAAGTTCACTGCGAGAGCTAGTGGTGCGCTGTTTTGCTCATTAATGGTGCCAGTGATTTTGAATTGTCCTACATAGTCTTGATGCAATAAAGGTGCAGCATGATGAAGTGAAGCAAGCGCGAAACTGATGTCGTCTTTCTGTAATGCTTGGAAAGCGCTGACGTGATTGATGTAAGGGACGGCTAGGCAAGTAAGGCAGAGAGAAGGTAGAACCGTTGAACCTCCAGAATTTTCAATCACACCAACAGCTGCGGTGCCACTTGGCGCAAAGTTGCCGAAGCGATCAGAGCGACTCAATAACACCCAAGGTTCAAAACTGTAAGCTTGAGTGAAGTCCATGTATCGGGCTTTATCTGTGCTTGGTGTGATGTTGGTTAGCACCATTGTCTCACCATTATTGAACGCGACCTCGGCCGCTTCTGGTGTTAGGTAAGTGGTACTTTCGAATGATACGCCAAGCACATTACTTATTAGGTTTAAGATGTCAGCAGATAAGCCTGAGTGTTGCTGTTGCTCATTGGTAAAGTCGTAAGGGTACCAATTGGAGTGTGTGCCTACGGGGATGGAAGGGTTGCTGTCGAGCCAGTTCTTTTCATCTTGGGTTAAATTCAATGTTCCATAGTTCAGCAGCATCGAATGTTGCGATGGAGCAAGCCATTGATTATAAAAAGATTGTAGTGAGTCTTCCTTAATGTCCTGTAAAGCGAAATTGATTCGGCTAAGCAATCTGTGCTTTCCTTTTTTGACGGCGAAATGCAAGTGATCTGCGGGAAGGTCAGGAAGAACTGATAGTGTGAGTGAGTCTCGAGGCTGTTCTCGTAATAACGCAGAAAGTGCAAGCGCATCGCCAATGTACGCATCCACGCTATCCTCCTGAATTGCCGTGAATGCCGCTTGCGTACTGTCTAATGTTGTAATTTGACTATCAGGAAGCAGGCTAGGAAGAAGATCATTGAGCGCAAACCCTTTCTCCAATGCTAGGTTGGCGGTTGCCAACGCACCTAAATCGTTTATTTTTCTATTTCGGGTAATCACCGCTCGTCTTATGGAAAATATCGGCTCACTAAAAGTCATGTAATTATGGCGGTCCTTGGTCGAAGAGACACCGACTAACAGATCTAATTCACCTCTTTCGAATGCACTCAGTACATCACTAAATGTTGAATACAACTTAATCTGATATTGGAAACCTGCATTTACCGCTACCTGATCCAACATACTGATGAGTAGCCCTTCAGAAACAGTGTTGCCTGAGGGAGTCTTATGTTGATAGCTGTAGGGGACCATGTCGTAAGAAGGGAGACCAACCCGCAATATGACTTGGTCTTTCGATGAGTTCTCTGTTTTGCTTGCTAAGGAGCTAGCGGGTGATGTGTTCCCTGGTGGGGTGTTTTCGGCAAAGGTGAGCAGTGGCCACATCAACAGTGAAAGACAACTCAATAAAAAGGCGACACACCACGTTTTCATTTTTGAAGCGCTGTTTTGCATAAAGACATCCTGTCGTTTGCTTGCTGATTTTAGAGTATCGCCATGCTTAACTAACGGCAGCCAAAGGGGCTTTAGTTAGTGTGGGGAGTGAAAAATTATCAGCTTGCTGCAATGCCATACGTTGAAGTAGAGCAAGGTTCGTGTGATCCGCTTTTAAATGAACGTCAATTTGGCGCTTTATTTGAACGACTTTGTCTTGTAATCCTAAGGCTTGATAACACAGCGCCAACAAGAAGAACGCGTCGACATCATTGCCTGAAAACTCGTTTATCGAAATACTCTCAATACACTCTGTCGCAACCTCATGTTGATCGAGTTGAATCAGCTGTAAGGTACGACAAAGCTTTAGAAGCGGCTTGCTCAATGCGTAAGACTTTTCAGAGTGAGAAAGCCTCTGCCAAGTCGCTTCAGGTTTCCAAAGTGTTAGTTCTTCGTGGGTGAGCGCCAAACTATCCGCCCATAAGATGAGTGCTCGCTTACCTGTAGAATCCCAAATTGAGTGAGGAATGAGTTGTGCGAGAGATTTGAGATGTTGGGTCGCTTGTGTGACATTTTTATCTAGCAACTGCAGCCAGACCATGGTGTTGGTTAACTCAATATTACTGCTGTTCACGGTGAGTACTTGGTCAATCAGTTCGCTCGCGGATTCGAAATCACTTGTATTGAGACAGATCTTGACCTTAAGTTGCTGAAGCTTGATATTGCGAGGGTTGCTTTCTATTAGGCCATCGATTTGACGGAGTGCGTCGTGATAGTGCTGCTTGAGGATATGTATTTCAATGAGCTTAACTTTAGCGGGCAGGTAATCATGGAGCTGCAAAAGCCCATTCAACATGGCTTGTGCGTCATCGAGTTGTTGGTTTTTTATCAGAATATTCGCCATATAAATAATGGCATCTTTCAGTGTCGACGGGTCAGGGGCTTTGCCAAAGAGTGGCTTTACCGCATTGAGGCCATTCTTTAAAAAGGCCTGCTCTAATGTCGAAAAGTATTGCTGCCGAGAGAGTGCGGATGTGACTCTTTTTATGATGTCATCTGCACGTATTGGCTTAATCAAGTAACCATCGGGTTCTAAGTTAGCATAGCCAAAGAAGGTATCTTGGCTGTCATTGCCAGTGACGATAAAGACGATCGTTTGTGGCCGGATTAATTCTTTTTGCTGCAAGAACTCAAGCAACTGCAAGCCATTGCTTCCTGAGCCTAAATCGTGGTCAATTAATAAGATGTCGAATCGATGTGCGCGACAAGCCTCAATCGCGTTTTGTGCATTGGATGCGCTGATCACATTGTTGTTAGGCACGCCTAACTTGATAAGTAGTGCGCGGGTAGCACTTTGAATGACGCTGCTGTCATCAACGATGAGGTAGCGCGATCGGGCGAGTATATCCATATAGTAGCCTTCTGACGTATTGAGCCTTGCCACTTTGTCGTCTATGAATTAGCGGCTTATTTATTAAACACTTAAGTGTAGGAGTGAATTCAATGAATAGCCATAAGTTGCACATCAATACGTACGGAATAATGTATAGGGAGTAATGTTGGTTCAGAAGGTTAGCGTGTTTCTAAAGTTAGAAATAAAAGGGGAAAGAGGTTAGGATCTGTTGACCTTTCGCGGTTAAATTTTGTTCGGCTAAAATCGTTTTAGGCGCGGCAAGGAGTATGTAGCCTAGTCACTCTAAGTAAATACTTCTTAACAAAGCATAAAAGCATAAAACGATTCTAGCCGAACCCTTCGGGCAGCCTTTGT
>NZ_AJZM02000343.1 GCF_000272405.2 Vibrio tasmaniensis 1F-187 | reverse complement strand
ATTTAAATGCAGAATTTTTCTGTCTAAGAGCTGTTGAACTAAGCCGCTTCGCGGAGGGCTTTCCTCTCACTTACCTGATAGACCAAACTTATGATGTATCCATAGATTAAGGAATACATCATGACCTTATTAAGACAACAACTTATCGATGAAATGGCGGTTCGCCGTTTTTCTCCGAAAACCCATGCAAGCTATTTACGTTGGGTTAAAGATCTATCTACTACTTACGATCTGTCCCCCGATTTACTCACTGATCAACAGATTAGTGCGTATTTACGTACGCTCACCACAGAGCGGAGCTTAAGTAGTAGTACTTGTGCTCAAGCTTTGAATGCCATCTTGTTCTTTTATCGTGCCGTTTTGAATAGAGAATTTGAAGAGCGATTGGTTCCCCCGATTAAACGCGCCAGTAAAATACCGGAGCTGCTTAATCGCGAGGAAGTAAGAAGTATCATTAGTCATTGTCGAAGTCTTAAATATCAGACCGCACTTGAAATGTGTTATGGATGTGGCCTACGTGTCAGTGAGGTCGTAGGCTTGTACGTGAAAGACATTGATGGTACGGCGAAACGACTGCACATTCATTGTGGTAAAGGTAAAAAAGATCGCTTTGTTCCACTGGGTGATAGCCAACTGAATCATCTTCGAAATTACTGGTGTCATTATCATCCCACCGTAGTGCTGTTTCCCAGCCTAGAGCCCGAAAAGCCATTGGGTATTAGCTCTCTGCAGAAATGCTTCAAAGCAGCAAAAGTTGAGGCAAACGTCAGAAAATTAGGAGGAATACACGCTTTGAGGCACGCTTATGCGACTCATCAGCTTGAGTCGGGCATGCCTTTGAATGTTCTTCAGCGTTACCTCGGACATTCGAATATCAAAACGACATTGAGGTACACCCATTGGATAGGTCATCACAACGAAAGCTCGGACGGAAGTAAGTTCGACTTAGTTGCTCAACTATGGGAGGAGAGCGAATGAACGCATTATCTCCTTACCAAGCCGTATTAACACAAGGCTTAGAAGAGCTTGATAAAAGCAAAGTCACACCGAGACAGTGGCAAGTGCTTAACCATTTAAGAGACTGCCGAACAGAGCGTATGGGCAGCTACGACTGGCGTTGTCAGCAATGTGGTCATGAAACGCGTTGGTACTGCTCTTGTCGAGACCGTCATTGCCCCAATTGCCAAGAGCAGATGAGACAGCAATGGCTAACAAAGCGAAGCCAAGATATTTTACCTGTGGCCTACCATCATATGGTTTTTACCTTACCTCACGAGTTCAATGCTCTGGTTAAAGCGCATCCTAAGGTGGTTTATCAATGCTTGTTTCATTCAGTGTGGGCAACATTATGCGCGTTTGCTAATGAGCGGCATCACCTTGTCGGTCAACTTGGAGCATTAATGGTTCTTCACACTTGGGGAAGAAATCTGAGTCAACATACTCATATTCATTGCCTACTACCGAGTGGGGTGCTTACAAAAGATCGGCAATGGCAACCGACAAGAAAAGAGAGTTACCTGCTTCCGGTTAAAGCCTTATCCGTTCGCTTTAAGAAAGAGATGTTATGTCGAGTAAGCGAGTTGATAGCAACGCACAGTAATTTATTAGAGGAAGCCGCTAGTAAGAGATGGGTTGTGTACAGTAAACCTGTACTCCACGAGCCTACAGCGGTAGTGGGTTATCTATCTCGGTATTGCAATCGTATCGGGTTAAATCCCAACCAATTAAGTTATAACGTGGATGGCCGTATCACGATGAGTTACAAAGACTATCGAACCAATGGGACGCAAAGAATGTGTTGTAATGCGGGCGAGTTACTTCGACGCTTACTTTTACATGTGTTGCCTAAAGGGCTAATGCGAATACGCTACTATGGCTTTTTAGCTAATGCTGTACGGGTAAAAGCGATAGCGGAAATTAGGCAAAGCTTACAAAAGCGACCCGTAGAGAAATCGGAAGTGCTGAAAGAGAAACCTTGTTGTCCGAACTGCCATAGCAACAGCATGGTACTCGTGTGCATCAATATTAGACCTAGGATAGTCGTTTCAGAGCACCGACTGACCTAGTTGTCTGATTGTAATGAATAAAATTATCGTTGTGTTATGGCGAGAGAGGGGCATTGTTCGCTTTTAAAAAGATTATGCAACGGGTATAGTCGCAGTAGATAAATTGGTGGCTAGAAGTGGAAAATGGACGGCTGATGGGGTACCAGTCTTAATGATAAGAGTGGAACGTAAGTCAGTCCTAAAAAGCAAACTCCATAGATAGAAGCGGCCAAGTCCAACAGGTATTTATCCATTGTGCTACGACAACGGATAAATACTTAAGCGTTATGTGCAAATAATCTCAAACAGGCAGGTGTAATGAATAATTTGTTCACGTATATATCGGCGATAAAAGAAGAGCCTGAAGGTCTGTCGGTAGTAGAGAAAGTCTTAAACAAACGGACTTTCGACGAAGATGGTATTCTCATGGAAAACAGTGAGTTGTTCGTAAAGTTTAACAATGGTGTCGCTGTAAGAAAGCTAACTGAGCGTGAATTATCAGGACGTACAACGGACGCAGTTTGTGAGGAGTGCTGGATTTCATATGAAGTAACCGAACAGCCGCACGCTTTAAATATAGCGCCCAAGAAAAAGAACTTTACGAATCAATGCCAAGAGTCATTTTGGCTAAAAATTAGTAAGGCTCAGTCAAGCACATAACTAATAAGGATTAAGGTGTTG
>NZ_AJZM02000342.1 GCF_000272405.2 Vibrio tasmaniensis 1F-187 | reverse complement strand
TTTAATGAAATTAAGAAGAAAGCCTCTCACAGCGCCATACTGCTCTTTTTAGGCTGCAATATTGACAGCACTAAAAACCCTCGCCCTGCTAAGCCATACCATCCGGATGAAGGTGGACGTTAAGTAAGGAGATGATGAAAGGGAGCCACCTGACTCAGCGTTTAATCGAAGAAGGTCCCTGTCGTATGACAAAAGAAGGTTGCCGCGCCGTTTTTTTT
>NZ_AJZM02000341.1 GCF_000272405.2 Vibrio tasmaniensis 1F-187 | reverse complement strand
ACTTTTCCACCACTTGTCCACCGTTGCGGTGAATAAGCGAGTTATTCCTTTATTTCTCATCAGCTTATCAGGCGTAAGTCACGCCGACACCAACCACTCGCTGGCCCGCTTTTTTGATAACTCAGGGTACAACGCCAACGTCTCAACCCCGACGGCTTACCAAGGGCAATCGGCCAACTACTACACCGGTGGCAGTTTGTTTGTGCGTAATCAAATTGTCGATGCACAGTTGGTCAGCGTCACTGTCCCCTCCATCAGTACCGGGTGCACTGGCATTGATATGTTTATGGGGGGATTTTCACACATCA
>NZ_AJZM02000340.1 GCF_000272405.2 Vibrio tasmaniensis 1F-187 | reverse complement strand
GCTTCCAGTTGGTTGTTTTGTAAAGAGGTTTAGGAATAGGGCTGCGAGAGAGAGTGGATGTAGCTGACCAGATCGTAGGTTCTTGATTTAGTTCCATTGAACCACATTGGTTATATACTTACTCATAGCAAGCTACCCGCTCAAGCGTATGTGTTTAGCGCTGCCAATATTCAACGAGTCATGAAGAATTAAGGAATTAGCTGCCAAACCGCTACAATGACACTCGCTTCCAAAAGCAAAAGGTTCTCTATTTAATAAAAACTGCGGTTTATTTGCTTGGTTCCGAAATAATGTTTCACGAGTAAAGGCCTAAGTTAAGCCGGATAACCAAACTCGGCGACAAGTATGTACACTATAAGCTCATGGCGTTAGAACAGCGATTGTCAATCTTTTTGGAAAAAAACTGAGACAATGGTGTCGAGGAATTTTAGAAAGAGCTGGGCAATAGTGACCTCCCCGCAAAAACGCCCGGAGCATAAGATTACTGTTACACAACCAAACTGAATATGAAAACTATGCTTTTTATACCTAACATTTCTCTCTGTGCCCAAAGCTAGTCATGCAGATTAATTTATGGACTGTTGGCCTTTTCTACAGCTTGGTTTGACAGATATTGATTAAAGACCGAATCTAACACCCCCTCATTGACTGGTTTTGTGATGATTTCTGCGCAGCCAACCTCACGCATTTTAGTTAGGTTTTCCTCGAAGGCATCAGCGGTACAAGCGATGACGATGCTATCACTATAGGGTGAAGATAAAGCCTTAATACGTTTCGTAGCCTCAGTACCATCCATAATAGGCATATGGTTATCCATCATGATTACGTCATAAAAGGTTCTGCTCGCTTGCTCAAAACCTTTTTGTCCGTCAAGGGCAATATCACACTTAAAACCTCTTTTCTTTAGGAATTTAGATAGGATGATGCTATTTACACGATTGTCTTCAACAATCAAAGCTTTCAGCCCTTCGCCATTAAATAACTTCATTGGTTCATTTATTTGCTCTCTAGGCTGTGATACAACTTTGACAGGCACGCAAATGATAAAGCGTGTCCCTACACCTACTTTACTTTCCAAGTTAAGCGTGCCATGCATAGTATCTACGAGCTTGGAAATAATAGTTAAGCCAAGTCCAGTCCCGCCAAATTTACGCGTAGTTTTCCCATCGCCCTGAGTGAATGGGTCAAATATCGTTGCTTGTTTCTCTGCGGGGATACCAATTCCCGTATCAGACACCTTAATTTCTAGATAATCGTTGTTATTCATTTGCGTGAGCCGGGTAGAAAAATGGATCTCCCCTTTTTGAGTAAACTTCCACGCATTATTGAGAAGATTAAGAGCTATCTGTGCTAACCGGGTCTCATCGGCAACTAGGTGTATTGATGTTTCAGAATAGGCCGTTCCTTCAAACGTTATACCTTTATCTAAGCATAAGGGTCGATAACTATTTTCAATTTTATTGTGTAGGTCAGCCAGTTTAAATTCAGAAAGATTAAGCGTCAGCTTACCAACCTCAATTTTAGAAAAATCTAGTATATCGTTGAGAATTGAGATCATATGGTGCCCGGAAGAGAGCAAGGTTTGTTCAAGCTCATGACGCTCATCTTTATTTTTACACTGTGTCAGCAGTTGAGCTGCCCCCAAAACCCCGTTCATAGGGGTTCTCAACTCATGACTAATAGAGGCTATAAATTGTGATTTAGCGACACTTGCGGTTTGGGCTTCAATGGCTACTTTTTTTAATCGGCGCTCAGACTTTTCTAGTGACTGATAAGGAGATATGAGGAGCTTTTTACCTGTAAAATAGACCAATATATATGTCAACGCACCAGCTATCGATAACGCAATGATGAGTGAACGGATAAATTGGTTACGATTGTTTTGATAGATAGCAGGGTTAATACTGTAAACTAAATCCAAGTCGTATCTAGGGAGGTATGTTGTATGTTGCGTCCAATCAATTGGGGGAGGCATACCCCAACTATTATCGCTTTGAATTAAACTTACTTGATATTGTTCGGAGAACCTCAACGGTGATAAAAAGGCGTCAATATCAAATGGCTTCACATACACAAGTAAACCTTCTAGAAAACCGTTGTACAGTATTGGAAGAGCAACCATTAAGTTATTACTATCATCTTGAAAGGTAAATACCCTAAACACACTCGATAGATCTCCTTGTTCAATCTTAGTGTGCAGTTGAGCGAACAGTTCATCCGGTAAGGTTAACTCTTGATAAATTGGGTCACCAAGAATATCCAAGATCACAATATAGTGCTTACCCGTCACTGGTTTCACGATTGCTAGTCTATCACTAATCTCTTGTGGTGTAGCACCCCCCCCTAAAGCGGTAGAAATCACCACTTGATGTGAGGCAATTTTCATCGCTAAATTTTCGGTATTATTCAGGGATTGGCTAATATAACTCTCTGCCGTACTTAGTTTAATTGAGGTATTGATTTTCTCCAGGTTTCTTATTGATTGCTGAACTTGCTGCTCTAAAAGTCCATAAGTGATAAGAGCGAACACAACCATCGAGATAAACAAAAATACACCGTAAAGCTGAATACCACTGAGTTTTGGTCGAGTTTTATAGATCATTAATCTGCCTTATTAATCTTAGCTGAATCTAACAGCTTGATGGCTCCCACTTGAGTGTACCTCGCCATGCACAAATCATCGGCTCCTAGCGCCTCATGAGCATCAGGATGTGCCACGTCATAAACGCTAAATGGTTGTTCATACGTCTTTAGCAAACCTTGAACCGGTGTGTCCATCTGCTCCAACGCCAGCTTAAGTAGCTGTCGATTATTCACCATATCATCGGTGAGGGTGATACTTTGTGCGGCTTGAATAAATACTTTAGCCAGATCATAGCCATGCACAAAGCCAGCTGGGGCGTCAATAAAATCATTTGTAAACTTATCAGGGAATAGCGCCGTAGCTTGGCGGTATACCTCCTTCGATAGATCGTTCTCCGGAGAGCTATAAAAATTAAAACAAGATTGAACAAAGCTTAAGGCAGTTCTCTGGCGAGCATCAAATGAAACTCGCTGAGAGAAACCACCTCCGGTGATCCCCCAATGACTGAAAATTTTTGGTGGTTGTTCAAGATCAGAGAGAGCTTTGACTAATAAGGGGCCTTCTCGTGAATTCCCTACAAACAGGACACATTCAACGCCGGTTCGATTAAGATCGGCGGCTATCACACGAGCCAGAGCCTCGTCAATTCCCCAATTAAACCAAGTAACCCGAGCTTTTAAGTGTGTGCTGTGGTCGGCTACTGATTGGAAAATCGTTTTGTAATTAGACTTACCCCAAGGCGTTTTTTCTAATAATAAGTCAACAGATTGGCAACCATTATTGATTGCTGTTGAGACCAGTTTCCCCCCAACTTTTGTGTCGTCAACAGAGAGGCGAAATACGAAATTCTTCTCAGACGGGTAGCGAGTTATAGGACCGCCTGCAGCCCATGGCACCAAAATCAACAGTTCACTTTCATTGATATAATCGCGATATTTTATCAGGGGGGAAGAATGCAACCCGGCGAAGAAAACAATTCCATTAGGGTCTTTCTGGTAGCGCTGCATATTGAGCTTGCTTCGCGCCGTATTCCCACGATGGTCAAGTACTTCGAACTCTACTGGAATGCCAAAAAGTTGATTACCATGCTGAGAAAAAGCCGTTTTTACACCCATTTCTATTGCCTCCGCTGAGGCTAGATGCACGGTTCGATCCGAGTCTAGATATACTTTGAGAACAGAAGGGGCTGTTATAGCTGGCGTAGAGCCAACCACAAATAAGCCGATGACTGTAGATTTAAGCCATTTTTTCATTCCGTAGCCCCCTTAATATAAGTTATTGTTTTATTTATGATTTGAATTCTAGACTAGATATTTAGACTTGCAAATGATTTAGGAGGAAAAGTACGGCAGAGGTGCATAAGTGATTCAATATTGACACCATTTACTCTTGAATTGAGGGTTAGCTCTCGACGCCTTCCCATTCATCTAACCATCGAGATAAATGATTTTCAGACATTGGCTTGGCAATAAAGTAACCCTGTGCGACATCACACCCTATCTTACGTAAATACACCCAATCCTCAAGATCTTCCACTCCCTCAGCCACGGTCTGCATTCCTAATTGCTGGGCCATCTTGAAACTGGCTTCAAAAATCACGCGTAAAGACTTATTTTTATGGGCCCCATGCACAAAACTTCGGTCGATCTTAAGCTCACTGAATGGAATATCTCGTAACTGGGCCAACGAGGAATACCCCGTCCCAAAGTCATCAATAGATAAAGCAACACCTTTAAGTCGCAGTCGTGTCAGGATGTCCAACGCTAACTGCCGATCATTCATCAGCCGGCTTTCCGTTACTTCCAAGACTAAGTTTGACAATGGGACTCTAGCCTCATGTGCAATGTTTTGAATCTTATCTGGAAACTCCAAGGACGTCAGACTTTCCATTGAAATATTGATTGACATACAAAGCTTTGCGCCCACAGATTGCCAACGTTTGCTCTGTTCCAGAGCATTAGCTAAGACAACCATCGTCAAGTCATCTATCAGTCCATACTCTTCAACAAGTGGGATAAATTTATCAGGTAACACTAGGCCATCTTTAGGGTGTTGCCAACGTACCAAAGCTTCTACACCGACAATTTCACCATCTCGAAGCCTGACCTGTGGTTGGTAGTAATTGATTAGCTCACCTTGTTGAATAGCTCGACGCAGATCAGCTTCAGAATACTCTTTCAGGTCATCAAAACATTCCGTCTCTAGATGAGCGGCCTGATGCTCAATAATTTCTTTTAACTGAGTGGGACTAAAAGGCTTATGGAGACAACCAAAAATATTAAGTTGATAAGTGGTTGCCAGCTTTTTAGCACTGTCTAGAATGGCTTGTTCTTCACCACTCATCAAAATAACACCTCCCTGGTAGCCTATACGCCCCAAGTGACGGACAAACTCTACTCCGTCCATCTTTGGCATCTGCAGATCACAAAAAATTAGTTCTACCTCTTCAGGATGCATTTCTAATTTTTGAAGAGCATCAACAGCATGTTCATATTGATGAACAACAACCTTTTCATTCACAAAATCCTTTAATTGATGAGCAAGCAACTTCATTAAAAACGGCTCATCGTCAATCAACATTATCGCCATACACTTCTCCTATATAATTTTTTTATCAAGGTAGCAGATCACTTCCTCTTCCGTCTCTGCAAAACACTTATCTAACAGAGTCATGGTCAACTCCACCACTGCGACATCACCTATAGTACAAGCATTTTCAAGCTCGGCACACAAGTCACCTAATCTCATCGCGCCCACTGAACGAGATGAAGATTTGAGCTTATGAGCGATACTGCTCACTTCTCTAATATCCTTAGCGGAAGAAGCGGCTCTTAACTGTTCCTGCTGTCTTGTCATTAAACTCAAAAAATCAGTCAAAAAATCACACATAACAGCTGGCTCATTTCCGACAAGCTCAGCGAGCTTACTGACAGTCAATATTTCAGAGTCCCTAGGCTGTTCCTCTTCAAGTAATCCAAGTTCAGGCACTCCATTCTGGTTGGGCAACCATGTTTCAAGAGCCTCTTTAAGTAAATGAAGCTGGACAGGTTTTGTAAGGTAATCATTCATTCCTACCGCCTTGGCTCGACTCTTTTCACCTCTCAAAGCGTTGGCTGTCAAAGCTAGGATAGGTTTTTGTGCCCTCTCCAAGTTATCCTTTCGTATCGCTTCCGTTAATGCATAACCATCCATTTCCGGCATATGTAAATCCGTTAATAGCAACGCATAACTTCCCTCTTGCCAAAGTTGATAAGCCACCAATCCGTTCTCAGCAACCTCTGCCGCATAACCTAGTAGACTCAACTGTTTAAGGATGACTTTTCGGTTGATGCTATCATCCTCTGCAACCAAGATTAACCGTCCTTCTGCACGGGCTTGTGCCACACTCGGTGCCGCAGTTAACGGCAGAGACTCTTCCCCCACTTGATCAAGTATTATTTCAGGCGAAACAATTCCGGCAGCCACTGAAACAGACTGTAAAAACTCTTTTCGCCGCAATAGGTTACAATTTAGAGCAACAAATTCAGGGGATTCAAATTTCAGGGGCCGAGGCTGATCTCGAGTCATCAACAAGTGCCTAATATACCCACTTTCAATTCGTGAACTTTTCAATGTTTTCAGAAAAGCGATGGTAAGTTCCGGGACATGTTTTTGCGGACCAATAATTATAACGACAACCTCTTCAAGCAACTCAGCAATACGTAACGCTTCGGAATGGGTGCTAACAACTTGAACATTAGCACCCGAATGCTCGAGGTAAACTCGTAGAGCGTCAGTATCAAATACTGAGTTCTCAACTAGGATACACTTTGTCTCTGAGAGTAACGATAAAGGTGGTATGATCTCTTTCTGATAAATTGCCAAAGGTAAGCTAACTGTGAACGTAGAGCCTTCTCCTAACTGACTGTTTACTTTAATATCTCCGCCCATTAAGTCCACTAAGCGCTTCGAGATCGCCAATCCTAACCCAGACCCCCCAAAACGACGCGTTGTGGATGACTCCGCTTGAGAGAAAGAAGTAAATAACATAGCTAAGGCATCCGACGATATTCCAATGCCGTTATCCTCGATATTGACAACCATTTTATTATCAACAATGTTCACGCGGACTGAGACGTCTCCTCGTTTTTCCTTACGACCACCACTAAACTTAATTGCATTACCAATTAAATTATAGAAAATTTGCCGCAACCGGATTGGATCAGACAAAATATAACTTGGAAAAATCGGGGCAATAAATAATTGCAAGTCAACCTCTTGCTTCTCAGAAACGGAGACAAGCGAGGAGCATACCCCTTCTATAAGTTCTTCGACAGATACCGGAAATTTTTCAAGATCTAGCTTACCAGCTTCAATTTTTGAGAAATCTAAAATATCATCGATGAGCCTCAGCAGGGCAAACGCAGAGTCATGAATAGTTTTAACTTCATCAACTTGATGGCACTCCAGCTGACTGTGTGACAAAACCTCTAACATACCAATAACCCCGTTCATTGGCGTCCGTATTTCGTGGCTCATTGCCGCCAAGAAAGCCGATTTAGCATGGCTTGCTTGTTCCGCCTCAATTCGAGCTTGCTCTAGCTTTTCATTTGTTGACCGTAATGACGCTGTGCGTTCAGACACCCGTTGGGCAAGTTTTTTACGCTCCTGCTCTATGACAAAATTGGCCGCTTTTTGCTGCTTGGTTGCCTCCTCAAGTTGTCGTAAAGCCTGATGACGTTCGGTTACGTCCCTAACCATTGAAATACAACGCCTTTTCCCTCCAGGTAGAAAAATGTACTGAAGATTGACTTCGACTGGAATGAGATGACCATCTTTATGTTTATGAACAGTAGAAATATGGACAACCTGCTGTTCGCCATTTAACAAGGGTTCAAGCAACTTCCGGTAACGGTTTTCATCGAACTCAACTTTGAAATCAACGGCAGTAAGATCCAACAACTCTTCTCTGGAATAACCAAGTTGACAAACGGCACCTTCATTAACATAGCTGTGGCGAAGCGTTTCTGGATCAAAGATAAATGCCCCATCTTCAATGGCATTCAGCATAGCCATCGCTTCTTTATTTTTCCTCTCTGACTGAACACGCTGGGTAATATCCCGAATAGCGACGGCCACCTGCAAGCCCTTTTCCGACTCAACAGGGCTTAAACTAATGTCAACCGGAAAATCAATCCCCCCTTTACGTCTAGCCATGGTAGAGAGTTGCTCAACACGAGCTCCTTCACCCAATTCTTCATTCTCGAAGAAAGAGCTATTGATATTTGAATAAATACCAGGTAAAAATCGATCTATTAATTGGCCTTTAAGTACATCTTTCCCCCAATTAAAAACAACCTCAGAATGGCTGTTGGCCTGAGTAATACAACCCCCCCTCTCTATTATCAGTATGGCATCAGGTGCAAACTCAAAAATATCAATGAAACGACGTTCATGACGCCTATTTTCAGTTACGTCGTGCATAGCAACCACAGCACCTAGGCGCTTACCATCGAGATCACAAATCGGAGCTCCACTGGCCAAGACGAAGCGGGGACTTTGACCATTAGCGATTATGCAAAGTAGATCATTTTGAATATGCTCACCATTAAATGCTCTAAGCAACGGTATGTTTTCTTTCGCCATCGGTGTTCGCCCGTCACCTTCATATAAATTGTAATAATTACTCCAGAGTTCGGGGGGAATCTGTAATGGGTCAGATCCATGCCACTCTCTTGCTGTACGGTTAAATAAAGTTAAATTTCCGTCCGCGCCACAAGCCACCACCCCTTCACTCAAACTCTCTAAAAGCATTCGATTGAGCTCTTCTTGTCGCTTTAGTTCTTGAGTGCGTTCATTAACACGATTTTCTAACTCCTGGTTTAGGCTCTTAAGGGATCCTTCGGCTTCTCTCCTCGCCGAGGCCTCATGATGCAGCTTTTCAGTTGTTTGATGTGAAACAATCAACATCCGAAAAAGGAAAAAAAACAGAATACTTAAGAGCCCCCCAGTTCCAGCAACAATACGAGGCAGCGAAAAATCGAGACCGGCTTCAAACACGGGGGTAGAAGTATAGATGATCGTCCAATCTCGACCTGCAACATTAATCACCTCCGAGCGTCGAAATGTCGATATGAATTGCTCGTCCACAATACTTAAGGCGCTATTCCCGTCATACAGCAAACTATTAGGGGTGTCTTCTGCGCCATCATATAACCGAAAGCTTACCGTTGAGACGTTAGATTGAAGGATACCTTGCATGAGATCTCTTGCGCGGAATGGGCTGTAAACATAACCAACAAAGGCCTCCCTTCGCTCTTCAACTGTATCAGGGGAATAAAGCGTTTTGTAGATAGGTAAATAAAGCAAAAAACCAGCTTGTTTATCCTCAGTAATCTCCTGAACTAACTCAACCCTACCGGATAAAGCAGCTCTTCCTGTATCTCTTGCCGTAGACATAGCCTGACGCCGAACGGCTTCAGAATACATGTCAAAGCCAAATGCCTGCCGGTTGCGAGCATCAAAAGGCTCCAAATAGATAATGGCCGTGTATTCATCTCGCGCCCCCTTAGGTTTAATCTCATACTGAGGAAAACCTTCCGCCCGAACTTGCTGCACATGCGCCTCTTTATCTCGCGCCGAAATAGGAATTGAAACACCAATCCCCTGTATACCAGGATAATGCAAGCCAAGATTTAACTTATCGATATAATTCGCCCACTCCTCACGATCGACCTGTTCAGAAGCAGCAAATAGAGCAACGCCCCCTGAGAGGGCCTGTTGATAATTCAACATGCGATTTTGAATCAACGCTTTAACGTCTTGGGTATAATTAGTAAAACGGCTTTCAGCATTGCGTTCAACATAATTTCGTGCCATAGACCAACACGCTATTGTTGCACTGAGTGACAATATTAATATACTTAAAGATAGCTTTATGGCCCGAGGCTTCCCAGTCATACATACTCCAAATCAACGATTGACGACACGAATTCTTACGAAACCAGTAAAAGGACGAACAAACTAGAACCTAATTAATGTAAATATTAATGTAAATATTAATGTATATCCACTAGTTGTAGTACAACACCAAACATAAGGAAAGGGCTCTATCCGCTTAGATGAGCTTGATTGATTGGTAAAAGTTAGAGTGAGTTTCTAGGATTGAATTTTGTCTAATCTTCAATTTAAAGGGGATTGTCGCACTTATTATCTGAAATCGGGTGTAAACGAAATTCCATATTGATAATCTACAAAATTATAGCCTTGGGATTCCGGTGTTTTTCAAGGTAGTTGTCATCATTTGCTTACTTATTAAGCAGCTTCTCTTTCTGGATTTAGGTGAATGTCACCAACAGGCGCACAGTTCCTGATATCACCAGACCACCGCTCAAGCTTTCGCTGTTTTGCTGCTAGCAATACCTCTACACGACGCTTCAAGATATCTTTATCTTTTCCATTGTGACGCTCTGAAGGCGTGACGTGACGTAATTTAGCTTACTCTGCTTATGCTCGGTGTTGTACCAGCGTACGAAGGCTTCAACCCAACTTCGGCTACTATCGATTGTTTCAAAGCCCTTTGCTGGCCAGCTTGGCATGTACTTTCCTGTACGGAACAATGACTCGACATACGGGTTATCATCACTGACT
>NZ_AJZM02000339.1 GCF_000272405.2 Vibrio tasmaniensis 1F-187 | reverse complement strand
GCTACTCAATGTAGGCAATCACAGCGGTAAGCGTGTCCAATTGGTCTCCCAAAGCGTGAAAGCCAAGACTGAGGGCATGGAGAGCGTACAGCGCAAGAGTCAAACACTCAGCGCCTGGGTCGGTCAGCTCTTTTCACCAGAGCAGCGCCACACTACCCATAGCTTATTGCAAAGCGATACGCCGCTGACCAATAAAGACATCTTGCTCATCGATGACGCCAATAAGATGAGTGCCAATGAGTTGCTGGCCCTCACCGATAAAGCCAAACAA
>NZ_AJZM02000338.1 GCF_000272405.2 Vibrio tasmaniensis 1F-187 | reverse complement strand
ACATAATAGGAATAATGAACACCGCTTCTTAATGTTCTCTGCATTAAAACACTATGGCGTTAGTGTACTTCTGTAGTGTGATTGTGTATTATTAGGGTGTAGAAGGGCTCAATATATATCTTTAATCTGGATTGGTTATATATTTTCAGCTACCCTCGGTTTGCCAGAATAGCCGTTGCTGATTGCTAGGTAAGTATCTATATACTTACTATCCCGACCCCAAAGAGCTAAGGGAGCGCCACGAGCAGTCAATATTCAAACAAAAAGCCAAGTCATTAGACTTGGCTTTTTGTTTTTAAAGGTTGGCAATTATTATACCTGGGTGACTTTTCCTGCCATAAGCAGTAATGATATGGTAGTAAGTCGGCTCATTGTTAGGTGTAATCATCCCTAGTGTAACCAACCCGTTACTAGATTCTACAATCAAAGGCTTATTGGAGGATTTAGAGTGATCAACGATTACATTAGCTCCGGGTTGTAAGATTGTTTCAATAAAACTAGAAACCTCTAGTGGGGCCGTTAATCCTAGCTCAGCTCCGTGTTTTTCCCATATATGACGTAACCCATAAGCTCCTCTTCGAAGGTGACCGTTGCCAATGAATCCAAGTTTTAAATATATATCCCCAACAGGGAAGTTATGGTTGTTCGAAGGGAATATACCGAATGAAATTTGACCTTTGGAATTAGATATTCGAGAATTTTTTTGATTGCGCAGATTTGCGATAGCAAGTGTGACATCTTGAGGTTGGAAAATTTGCATTTGCACAGCACCGCTAATAAAAACCTTATTATACAGTTATTTCTGGAAATTAATGTTTAGTTATTTCAAATCTTCTCAAGTGGATTTCTTTGAAGAGCTAGGTCATCATTTTATAGATTGTTGGTTGAGTGAAGTGACACTAAAAGTGCACCTCAGTAAAAAGCCTAAGATCAATCTTAGGCTTCTGTAAGGGCGCATTAATTTGGTGTTGAACGGTAATGCTCTCTCACTTTTTTTCCCTTCTCGTGTATGAGCAGGTACGTGTACTTTCTTTTTCCCGCCTTGGGTCTTTGCCATGGTTTTAATCCTTATTTTTCACTGGGATTTTAAACATAACGCCATTTGGTCTTGTGATTCGTTTCCCTTTGACCGTAATGTAGGGGCGAAAGATGTATTGTTGCTCTTCTTCAACGGCACAGTTCATTTCTGTGTTCTCCAGTTTAAATTTATTTTCATCACAGAATTGTTGTTTTTGTTGGCTGTTATGTAGAATGGCAACGAAAATTATCTATGATACGTCGTATTTCTTAGTGAATTTCAATGAGTTAAGTTGATTGCACTCTTCTTAACTCACCTTCCTTTTTCTGTGTAATCCCTACATTTTGACTTACTTCACAATAAAAAGTGAGTTTTTTTCCGTCTATAGATATACACTAATCATTAGTATCGCAAATCTTTTTGATTAGATCAATGCTTGTTCTTATTGTTTGTTTTTTGATCTCTGTAGTGGTGAGGGTGTTATGGGTAGTTGTGAACGTTTGATTGATTCTAGGATGGATTTTATTGAGCAATTATTGCTTCTTAAGGGGTGGTTTACTCGATCTGACTTGATGTGTCGGTTCGATATAAAAGAGGCTGCTGCGACTAGGGAAATAGCCAAATATAGAAAGATTAATGGTTCTGAAAATAATTTAGTTTTTAATAATAGCCTTCGTCGATACGAAATTAAGAGTGATACATTCAGTCCTATTTTCAAAAAAGAAATAACTACTATTTTATCGAATTTAAAAAATAGAAATATATCAAATATTGTAGGATTTGATGGTGTGGGTATTGATGTTTTCCCACGGTTATCTGAACCTAAGTTAGACGTTGTAGCTCCAATATCTAGATCTATAATCAACAAAAAAACAATAAAAATCAGTTACTTTTCTGTTGATAACGGTCCATCAGAAAAGACAGTAGCTCCCCACTCTATTTTTGACAGTGGACTTAAGTTGTATATAAGGTGCTATTGCTTTAAGTATGAGAAGTTTTTGGAATTGGCGCTAGATCGAATTGTCGAGTTCAATGGTATGTTTGGAGATGCTCAACGCGAATGTCAGAAAGGAGCTGATCACCATTGGAATAGCTTTATTGACTTAAAAATAATGCCTCATCCAAATGTAATCCATCCTGAAACTATTAAGTATGAATTAGGGTTTAATGAAGATATCAAAGTTGTTTCTGTTAGATCTTCATTGGCACAGTATTGGTTGCAGAGATGGAATGTTGATTGTTCAAAAAACTACGAGCTAAATCATAAACAGTATCACTTAGCCTTATTGAATCGAGATGCTTTAGAGGAGAGTCATGCGTATATTGCACCCGGATATTTTCTATCTTAATTCTTTATGCATGAGTTTTTTACCATAACGACACTTAGTGCGAACACAGATTTAG
>NZ_AJZM02000337.1 GCF_000272405.2 Vibrio tasmaniensis 1F-187 | reverse complement strand
GTCTTTTCCCTGCGCTATTTCTGACCACTTACCTACTGTGATTGGTATAAACCTTACTTGCAGACCATTATTATGAAGCATAAAACTGTTTTAACCCTGCTTAGCTTGTCTATCATTATGGCGTCTCCAGCCGTACTAGCTAAACGTATGGGCCCTAGCACGGTCACTGTTGTTACCGAGCAAGTTGATATTCACCAAGTTAGTCAGTCTCTTTCTTTGGTCGGTAAGTTGGAAGCCGAGCAATCTGTAATGATCACTTCCGAAGTGGCTGGCAGAGTGAACTCTATTAACATCAAAGCCAATCAAGATGTCACCAAAGGGCAGATGTTGGTTCAACTCGATGACGACAAAGCAAAAGCTGCAGTTGCAGAAGCACAAGCATATTTAAAAGATGAAAAGCGTAAGCTTGCGGAATTTCAACGACTAGTGAAACGTAACGCGATCACTCAAACTGAAATTGACGCTCAGAAAACTAACGTAGAGATCGCTAATGCTCGCCTAGCTGCCGCTAACGCTAACCTGAAAGATCTACATATCAGTGCACCTTTCTCTGGTACGGTCGGTTTTATTGACTTTAGCCGCGGCAAAATGGTGACATCGGGTACAGAGCTCGTGACGTTAGATGACTTGTCTGTGATGCAGTTAGATCTTCAGATTCCTGAGCGCTACCTTTCTAAACTGTCTAAAGGTATGACAGTAACGGCTCGCACCAGTGCGTGGGGCGATACTCAGTTCACGGGTACTGTGGTGGGTATTGATTCTCGTATTAACGCCGAAACTTTGAACCTTCGAGTTCGAATCCACTTCGATAACAACAATGATTACCTAAAACCGGGCATGTTAGTGGCGGCTGATATGGACTTCCCACCAGTAGAAGCCCCAATAATTCCAGTTCAAGCGCTTGAGTATTCAGGCACTAAGCGTTTCGTTTATGTTATTGGCGAAGATAACAAAGCGACTCGTACCGAAGTATTCCTCGGGGCTCGTCTTGATAACGAAGTCGTGATCGAAAAAGGCATCGAGATTGGTCAGAAGATCGTAGTGCAAGGTATCGTGAACATGCGTGACGGTGTTTTGGTTCAAGAACTTGCCGTTAATCGCCCAGCTAAACTTGACGGCGATACAGCTAATCTTGATGGCAACAAAGCTAAACTTGATGAAAATACAGCAGCACAAGAAGGCGCTAACTAATGTTGTTATCTGATGTTTCTGTGAAGAGACCAGTAGCGGCTGTTGTATTGAGCCTGCTTTTGGTTGTGTTTGGTATTGTCTCTTTCAATAAGCTCGCAGTTCGTGAAATGCCCGATATTGAAAGCCCGGTGGTATCGATCAGTACTCGTTATGAAGGTGCATCTGCCACCATCATTGAAAGCCAAATTACCTCCAACCTTGAAGACCAGTTATCCGGTATCAGTGGTATCGATGAAATCGAATCTACGACACGAAACGGATCGTCACGAATCACCATCACCTTTGAACTTGGTTATGACCTCAATACCGGTGTCAGTGATGTGCGTGATGCGGTAGCGCGTGCTCAGCGTTCGTTGCCAGATGAAGCCGATGACCCGATTGTTTACAAAAACAATGGTAGTGGTGAAGCGTCGGTTTACATCAATTTAAGCTCAACTGAGATGGATCGAACGCAGTTAACCGACTACACCGAACGTGTGTTGATTGACCGCTTTAGTTTGATCTCTGGTGTGAGCTCGGTGGATATTTCTGGCGGTTTGTACAAAGTCATGTACGTGAAGCTGAAACCCGCGTTAATGGCGGGTCGTGGTGTTACCG
>NZ_AJZM02000336.1 GCF_000272405.2 Vibrio tasmaniensis 1F-187 | reverse complement strand
GAATAGAAGAATAGAAGAATAGAAAGAAAAAAGCCTCTGAGAACAGAGGCTTTTAAAATTACGTTTCAGCTAAGCGTGTTGCGTAATGCTTACAGGCCTGCGAAGTCCGCAAGGATAGCTGCTTTGTCAGTTGCTTCCCAAGGGAACTCTTCGCGACCGAAGTGGCCGTATGCAGCAGTCTGCTTGTAGATAGGTTGAAGAAGGTTGAGCATCTCTTGAAGACCGTATGGACGTAGGTCGAAGTTTTGACGAACTGCTTCAATGATGATTTCGTGCGCTACTTTCTCAGTACCAAACGTTTCAACCATGATAGATGTTGGATCTGCAACACCGATAGCGTAAGACAGTTGAATCTCACAACGGTCAGCCATGCCAGCAGCAACGATGTTTTTCGCAACGTAACGAGCTGCGTAAGCTGCAGAACGGTCAACTTTTGATGGATCTTTACCAGAGAATGCACCGCCACCGTGACGAGCTGCGCCGCCGTAGGTATCAACGATGATCTTACGACCTGTTAGACCACAGTCACCCATTGGGCCACCGATTACGAAACGGCCTGTTGGGTTGATGAAGAAGTTAGTGTCTTTGTTGATCCACTCAGCAGGAAGTACTGGCTTGATGATTTCTTCCATTACCGCTTCACGTAGGTCAGGTGTTGTTACTGAATCACAGTGTTGAGTTGAAAGAACAACAGCGTCGATACCAACGATCTTACCTTGGTCGTATTGGAACGTTACTTGAGATTTCGCATCTGGGCGAAGGAAGTCAAGCTTGCCGCTCTTACGTACTTCAGCTTGCTTCTTAACAAGAAGGTGAGAGTAAGTAATTGGAGCTGGCATTAGGATTGGTGTTTCGTTAGTCGCGTAACCAAACATGATACCTTGGTCGCCTGCGCCTTGATCTTTAGGATCGGCTTTATCAACACCTTGGTTGATGTCTGGAGACTGCTTACCAATTGTGTTTAGTACTGCACAAGAGTCAGCGTCAAAGCCCATATCAGAATGAACGTAACCAATTTCACGAACTGTTTCACGAGTGATTTCTTCGATATCAACCCATGCAGACGTGGTTACTTCACCGCCAACCATAACCATGCCGGTTTTTACGTAAGTCTCACAAGCAACACGTGCTTTTGGATCTTGTTCAATGATGGCATCAAGAACAGCATCTGAGATTTGGTCTGCAATTTTATCTGGATGGCCTTCTGAAACAGATTCAGAAGTGAATAGGTGCTTAGCCATGAGAGCTCCACTTTTAGTTTAGTTTTTAGTTGCAAATAGTTAAATGCAAATAATTTATGCCGTCGCAATCGAGGAAGCGCCGCCATTCAACACAGTATATTTTGTAGGTGTTTCTACATCTAGACGGCTATTTTAAATTCCAACGGTCGAATTACAAGCTCTTTTTTAGGATATGTCATAACTAAACGTTTGCGTATTGGTAGGGGGAAGCCATTGTTAAGTGGTGTAAATGATCGAAAATTGCGGAAAATGACCGTTAAAGTGCCAGTAAAACGTTTGCAGTCGCTATAGTCGTTTGAGAGAATACCCGCGCTAATAAAAATGAAAACTTTAGCATCTATCTCTTTTTTAAATCGCTTATGTATCCAGGAGCAGACATGCCTTCTCGTAAAGATCTAGCCAATGCAATCCGCGCACTTAGCATGGACGGTGTTCAACAAGCAAACTCAGGCCACCCAGGCGCACCTATGGGTATGGCTGAC
>NZ_AJZM02000335.1 GCF_000272405.2 Vibrio tasmaniensis 1F-187 | reverse complement strand
GCAGGTGCTTTCAAAAAAGAACACCAGGGCATATTGGTTTTGCATGGCCGCGTGGGCGCTGGCGGCATGAAGCAAAAAAGCAAGCATAAGGGTACGAAGAAATGGCATAGCGCCTCCTGACGTTTTAGGGTAAAAGAAGAGTGAACATCATTTAAGAGAACGGTCTGGACGAAGTTGGGTGTGTTGTATCAAACGTTACAGACTTGCCATACTGGCTCTGTTTATGGCGTTTGGTGGTTTTATACGGATTGATTCGCTTTAAAAATCCGATTGCTCAAA
>NZ_AJZM02000334.1 GCF_000272405.2 Vibrio tasmaniensis 1F-187 | reverse complement strand
CACTTAACTCAGTGTCCAAAACTTTTGGTGCGGATCACACTTCCACCTCTGTTAACAAATCATCGCTCATTTTTGTGGTTGTTTGCTTTGCTGATTGATTAGTACCTAGAGAAGAAATATAAACCTTTTTATACCAATTCCTAGCGCCGTTTTCATCTTTGAAGTAGTAATGAACTTGCACATAGCTATTGGGGTTGGTTTGTTGTAAATCTTTTGTATCTGTGAACGATTTCTTTAGACCTGTTACGGCTTTGTTGCGTAATTAAATT
>NZ_AJZM02000333.1 GCF_000272405.2 Vibrio tasmaniensis 1F-187 | reverse complement strand
CAAAAACTCTGGCGAGACTACTTTCATAACTGCATGATTGGGGATGTGAGAATCAATGGGAAATACACCTGGGATGAACTCTTTACCGCCCCTGATATTTTTGCCTTTTTAGACGGCGTTAGGCAAAGCCCGTTGCGCGCCCTTTATCTTGATGAAGGCGGCGGCCGAAGCACCTACAAGCGATGTGAAGAAGCTTACCCTATCATCAAGCAGCGCTTTGATGATGCCGCCAATAAAAACATGAGCTTGTTAGCGCATCAATTGCTTGGTAAAGACGCGGACCGTTATAAGCCGCAAGTGGTGCAGTCACTCACCCGCAGCTACGACAAATTTTTTAGAATGAGTACCAGCGCGTCCAGCACCATCAAACAAAACATGCTGATGAACGAGCTACGCTACAACCTTGATAGCCTTGACCCAACGCAAGCTGCGCTCAATTACGCTTATACCACCAATAAACTGCAAACCACCTCAATGTGGGCGTCATTAGGTTTGATGGCAAGAGAATACTTGCCGATGCTCCATAC
>NZ_AJZM02000332.1 GCF_000272405.2 Vibrio tasmaniensis 1F-187 | reverse complement strand
ACTGAATTACGCAACAAAGCCCCCTTAGAGTCGAGTTATCTACTAGACAAAAATCGCATTTCGACTTCATCGGGTGGGATAGGTTTGCTGAACAGAAATCCCTGTAAATATTGATATCCGCAACTGGTTAAGAAAGCTTTTTGTGTTTCAGTTTCGACCCCTTCCGCAACCACCATAAGCCCCAATTTTTCACAGATAGCATAGGTGGCTTGGACAATCGCTTCGCTCCCTTTATAGGTGCCATGGACGAAGCTTTTATCTAGCTTAACGGTACTAATTGGCAAGTCATGCAACATAGAGAGAGAAGAGTAGCCAGTGCCGAAGTCGTCAAGGTGTAGCTCAACGCCTAACGCTGAAATATCGTCTAATGCTTGTCTGACTTCACCGTGTTTGAAGATCATTGAGGATTCAGTGATCTCAAGGGCGATACTTTTAGGTTGTATGTTGTAGAAGTTGAGCATTGCCGATAGTTGCTCTGCAAAAGTAGTGTGCATCTGAATACACGAGATATTGATGCTCATTACCAATTCATCATCAAATTCTCGGTGCCATATCGACAGTTGCTTAAGTGCAGAGTTAAGGACCCACTTTCCGAGTGGAACAATCTGTCCGGTTTCTTCCGCTAGGCTAATAAATTCATCAGGCTTGATGTTGCCAAGATCTTTATCCGACCATCTTAGTAAGGCTTCAACCCCTTTAACTTTATTGCTATTGGTGTCCATTATCGGTTGGTAATGAAGATTGAGGTCATCACCTTCTAGTGCCAGAGTTAACCTATGGCGTATCTCTACTTGCCGATGCAGAATCTGCGCTAAATTTGGAGTAAAGGTTTGGAAGCGGTTCCGACCATTGGCTTTGGCAACATGCATCGCCATTCCGGCCTGCTTTAACAATGATTCTTTATCCGTGGCATTATCTGGAAAATGAGCAGAACCTATGCTGCAACCTACAGATAAGGTGCCAATTCCTTTTATTTGGAAGCTTTTGTTCAAAGAATCGATAATGCGAGAGCAGAGTAACGGGATATTTTGATTTTTTCGGGCGTGAGCAATCACGATGAACTCATCACCACCAAAGCGACCGATTGTGCATGTTTCGTCGAGGATCTGTTTAAGACGCTTGCCAACTTTTTTGAGTAGTTGGTCACCAACACTATGCCCATAAGTGTCATTCACCAACTTAAAGCCATCAAGGTCCACAAACATCAATTCAAAGGGCGAGCGACAGGCAATACTCGATTCGAGCCTTTTGGTGATCCCGCGGCGGTTGTAGAGCTCAGTGAGACAGTCGTGTTCTGCGTTATATCGAGCTTTAATCAAATTTTCTTTTTGTTTGGTGGTACAGGTTAGGTTTAATAGCAGTTCACTTTTGTCAAACAACCACTTTCCATGAACATCAAAGTGGTGGGTTTTATTTTCAATTTTACAGCTGACTTCCTCCAAAATGTCTCGACCTTTGCGAGCTGAAAATAACCATTGGTCTGCAACTTCTTCGCTTGAAACAAAATCGGATAGGCGACTAAACGGCGAGCCGTAGTTTTTAGAAAAAGCGGAGTTTGCACTCACTACGCTTCCCACTTTGTTGAATAAAAGAGAGAGGTTGGAACCATCAGAGTATGTGAGATCGCGTTTTAAGCTCTCTTCTTCTGCGATGACTTGCGCTAGCATCCCTGTTCGGCCATCGGGTAATGGGATTCCAGAGAAAAGACATAGTGCGCGTTTAGAAATGTATTTTGGGGTGAAGTTCCACCAAGTCTTTACACTTTGATTTCGCTGAAATTGTCTCTGATATTCTTCAAGCGTTGCTTCGATCGCTTTTGACATTTCAACGGCTTTGTTGCGTAATTCAGT
>NZ_AJZM02000331.1 GCF_000272405.2 Vibrio tasmaniensis 1F-187 | reverse complement strand
TCGGTCAGAATAATAATAGTGACCAAAAGGAAATCCACTTGAAATACTAACGCTTTCGTAGAAAACACTGACAACGAAGACTAATAGAAAGAAACATGACATTTTCTTTATACCGCAATAGACACTACCGTGTAATATTGCAAACGGGAACAAAATTAGTGGAGTAAATACGCTCGATATATGTAAGTCGGTATAACCTCGAAGAAATGAATAAACAATATAAATAATGGTGATTGCAAGCAAGAATAAAG
>NZ_AJZM02000330.1 GCF_000272405.2 Vibrio tasmaniensis 1F-187 | reverse complement strand
CGCCATGTCTGCGGTTCGACTGTAAGCGTAGTCCCAGTGCCCGTCTTTAAGCGCATTAGGGTTAAGGTTGAGTGTTTGTCCTGTCTTAGATTGAGCGATAACACGGTCTGTAGTCGCTTGCGTGATGCGGTACTCCACGTTGGCTTTGATACTGCGCTCTTTATCGGTAAAACGGGTGATGATTTTATCGCCCGTTGAGAGTGGTTTTTCTGACGTAGAGAACAGGGTGGTGAAGCGGTGGTCACGGTTGCGCGGTAAGAACGGCCTTGTCTTACCTGTACTCGCGTCTTGAAGTGTTACTACGCCATGCTCAGAATCCACGTGAGTGATTGCCGCGTACTCACCGGGCTTGGTGCTCAGTATCAAGCCTTTTTGATACGGCATCATGGTGGTGAGCTCTTCCCCCGTCGCGCCGATTGAGCGTAGCCTCGTTGCGATGACGTTCTCTTTGCCTAACTCACTCTTTTTCATTAAACCGACACGGATGTGTTCGGTGATGGTGTCTCGCTCCTGGTTGGTGTACGCGATAATCAGTGTGTTGTCTCGCGTTTCGGGGGTGCGCTCTAAATAGTCTTTG
>NZ_AJZM02000329.1 GCF_000272405.2 Vibrio tasmaniensis 1F-187 | reverse complement strand
GTGGGCGTAAATGGCGTCATCGTTGGCCATTTTCTGACAGATACCGCCCCGCTGACTGAGAAGGGCTTGGTTCCCTTCGAGATAGTGCGCCACTCGGTTGTGACCAAAAAGCTGCACTTGATAATCCCATTTATCCCCTGCGGGTAAATCCCCCATAAGGTGGCTTAACGACTGAATTAAATCGTCGTTAGCGCCCCCAAGGAGACTGATTTTAAAACCAAAACCGCGAGAGTGAGTATTGTCGAACACCTGCTCAATGGGATCGTAGTCTCGATACGGCAGTTCATGGTGA
>NZ_AJZM02000328.1 GCF_000272405.2 Vibrio tasmaniensis 1F-187 | reverse complement strand
CGCGCAGACATGCTTTTTGGTAGCAGGAGCGGCAAAGGCGGCCAGTCCACCGATGGACGCTTGCGCGGCTTCACAAGAGTTCACCGATTGATTGAGATATTTGTCGGCAATGGCTTGCAGATTGTCAAGGTTTTGCTTGAGCTGCGGCGCCCAGGTTTGCAGGGCTAAATTGACAATAAAAGGAGGGGCATTATGAATGATTGCTTTCCCCGCTCTTACCAGTTGATCTGAGTTGATGTGTGAAAATCCCCCCATAA
>NZ_AJZM02000327.1 GCF_000272405.2 Vibrio tasmaniensis 1F-187 | reverse complement strand
TTTAAGAGCACCTAATGATACCAGGATTAACAACCCTATAAATATATTTTGTTTTTTTATGGTTTTCATTATTGATTGTTATTTATATAATTGGAATTAGGTTAATATATAAGAGGCTAATGCCCCTTATATATTTCCGGAGTCTAGCGGTTTTCTAACGCAACTTTCACTGCTCGTTCTAAACTAGGGATAGTTGTAAGTTCAGGTACTCTTTGGGTATAAATGACTTGGTTATTCATACCCACTACAATAATACTTCGACTAAGTAAGCCTAACTGCTTAATTTGAGTTCCTGTATTGAGGCCAAACTTATGTTCCGAAGAGTCAGAAAGATATGTCGCTCCGTCAAGAGAATGCTCTCTAATGAACCGCTGTTGAGTAAAAGGAGTATCCGCACTGACTGCATAAAATTCAATGTCTTGAAGTTTGTGATGGTTGCTTTCTATGTATTGAGAAAGCTCAATAGCTTGTTGAACACAAACAGGTGTATCAACAGATGTCAATATGCTATAAATTTTGATCGATTTACTTTGCGCACTAGTATCATAGCTTTCTAAATCTGAAGTCAACATCTTAGCCGAAGGCAATAAATCGCCTACTTCTAATGGTGTACCAATCAGATCAAACTTTGTGGTGTTATCAAGTGTGACGACTTGTGTCTCTCCAAATCCAGCATCGTCTTCAGTAGTTTCAAACTTTGCGAAGGCGTTTATTGAATAAAGGGTGGCAGCAACAATAAGTAGTTTACGCATGATTATGATAAAACCGCTAGCGCAGATTCATAGTTTGGTTCAGTAGTAATTTCAGAAACCAATTCGCTATGTTTGACTATACCATCTTGACCGATAACGATAACAGCTCTCGCAGCTAACCCTTTAAGCGCACCTTCATTTAAGTTTACACCGTAGTTTTCAGTGAATGATGACTCTCTGAAGAAAGAAGCGGTTGTTACATTATCAATGCCTTCTGCACCACAAAAACGATTCATAGCAAAGGGTAGATCAGCAGAAACACATAATACGATTGTATTGTTTAAATTAGCGGCTTTCTCGTTAAATGTACGAACGCTTGCAGCACAAACTGGGGTGTCAATGCTAGGGAAAATATTTAATAAGACATTTTTCCCTTTTAGGCTTTCTAAGGTTAGGCTATTTAATTCTTTGTCGCAGAGAGTAAAACTTGGTGCTACTTGATTAGGTTTAGGAAATAGACCTGAGATTGAAACGGGGTTACCTTGAAAAGTTATAGACATGTTAATACCTTTTTATTGTTTATTTTTTGGTTAGAAATTATTGAGCGGCGAGATAGTAATTTGATATTTATAAATAACAAATCCGATGTGTTGTATTCTATTTGTTATTATTTAAGATTCTAATAAATAAGATGTTAAGTCCTAAATTCCCATTGTTTTAGTCCGATTTGAATGGCTTGGTTGGTGTATGATTTAATTTTTTCTGTGGAGTTTCTGAAGAGTGTTCGTATTTAGGTGTGTTTTCGAAAATTAAATATTATTCATAGGGAAAGAACGTGATTTTTTACGTTGTTTTTTGATTCTTTAACGATGAGCGAGCTGTATTCAGGAATTAGTATTCATTCCTAAACAAAGAACCCCCAGTCATGCTGTTTTAGTTGGTCAACTTTCAAAGACAGCGTGACTTCTTACATTTACAATGAAATTAGACCATAGATTAAATTCATTATCATATTTTCTAACTATCCTATAACCACGATTTTGCAGTCACGCTCGCTAGTCCTATTGTATATAATTTTGAAAATAAAGACAAAACTGACAATCGAAACACAGGGGAATGAAAAAACATTTGCATTTTTACTCGATATTTCGACTCAGACCTTAGCGAAGGCCTTCCTGCCAATGATTATGAATGGAAGGCTTTGTTGCGTAATTCATTGGA
>NZ_AJZM02000326.1 GCF_000272405.2 Vibrio tasmaniensis 1F-187 | reverse complement strand
TCATATCGGTTTCACATATCGGTTCTGTATATCGGAAAAGCGCCCTAAATCGTTTTCTGGACGAAAACTCAGCGGGTTATCCCTAAAGGGATAATTATTTACAAAACTTCGTTTTTTCAATGGATTAGAAAATAAAGCCCTCGTCCTGAACGTCCTCAAACTTTACTTTCCAATCTAAGTGCAAAAGAAGCCGAAAACCGTAGCGCTACGCGCGACCAAGCA
>NZ_AJZM02000325.1 GCF_000272405.2 Vibrio tasmaniensis 1F-187 | reverse complement strand
GGGGAATCCATGTCATTCGTTAGTTTGCTTCAAAGAATAGGGAAGTATCATGGAAGAAAAACGAGTAAGCATGAGACCAGCAAAACCGAATGAATTGGAATTAATTCATGCTTTAGTAACTTCAAACGACGCATGGACTAAGTTTAATGGTCCGTATTTTCCTTATTGTCACCCTTCGTTAAAGCAGTTTGAAAAGTCTTCGTTTCAACGGTTGTTAAGCGGTTTAGATTTACAGTTAATCACTGTCGATGATAACCCGATAGGAACAGTCAGCAGTTACTGGGAATGTGAAGAAACTCATTGGCTTGAAGCTGGTGTGGTAATCTACGATTCAAATTATTGGGGTCAAGGTATCGCCGCTTTGGCTCTTCCTCAATGGATCTCTTACTTGTTCAAAAATAACAGAATCGAAAGGGTCGGTTTGACAACATGGTCAGGTAATCCTCGCATGATGTCTCTGGCGTTGAAGTTGGGCTTTCAGCAAGAAGCGAGGCTAAGAAAAGTACGTTATTATGAAGGCGAGTATTACGATTCAGTGAAATATGGGGTGTTGCGTTCGGAGTGGCAAGAACGCAACTAACAAATAAGGATTAATGTGTTGCGTAGCCAACACTAAATC
>NZ_AJZM02000324.1 GCF_000272405.2 Vibrio tasmaniensis 1F-187 | reverse complement strand
TTTTATGGAGCCGCTTGGCTGTCCCTACCTCAAACATGGTTCTTCTCTGCAGGGGCGCGAAGCGTTCATTTACCCTTGCAGAGAAGGTTCTGATTGAGGAGGGTTAACAGCCTGCGAGCCCCATCAAATGATGCGAGTCGAAAGGGAAATCGGCACATAAGACAGCAAGCCCTTACTCGAACTTAATTGAAATCAGTGAAAGGTAACGAGGAGGCACGACGAGGCGCAGCTACGCAGTAGCGCAGGCGTTCAGGATTGCAGCGATATC
>NZ_AJZM02000323.1 GCF_000272405.2 Vibrio tasmaniensis 1F-187 | reverse complement strand
GCTGTGGTTGGACGGCCACTGTCTGCGACTATTTGGATGATGTTGCGAATATCCAAAGGAGTAACTCGTTTCAACGTGTACTGCCCTATTTGAGGCGCGATCTCTTTTAGATAGATACGTTTAGGAATACTTGGATATTTTAACCTCTTTTCTAAATCTTTGTACCAGTCTATAAAAAGATCATCAACTATATGTATATCGGCCTGCTTGCTTCGTTTTCTTTCAGCAATTGGATTGATTCCTTCATTAATTTGTTTTCGTAGCTCTGCGGCTTTTAATCTTGCGTCAGCAAGAGAAAGTTCATCTACCTTAGCAATAGTCACTTCCTTTCTTTTCTTAAAAAAGGTGTATCTTAACATCCAATATGCTTGACCAACTTTGGGGACCATAAGATAGAAACCACCCCCACCAGCATGACGACCTATTTCTTTGTCTTTTATTAATTTCTTGACTCGCTTGACGTTGAGATTACTCATCTCGATCTCCTTGAATTTATGGGGATAAATGCAATTGTCTTGATCTACTATTACAAAATATGGGGAGTACTTTCGGTTTTTATACTATTTTGGGGAGTGAATTGCAAAGTGCCACCCATAATACTCCCCATTTATTCTTGGCTTTTAGTAGATCTCTATGGACGTGAACATACAAAGAAATAAAAAAAGCCCTTTTAAATAAGGGCCTTGTAGATTGGTGAGGATTTGGTTGGATTCTATTCTATATTCTGGATCTGCTCACGCATCTGTTCGATAAGAACTTTAAGCTCAACGCCCGATGCTGTGATGTCTGTGCTGATAGACTTAGATGCTAGCGTGTTTGATTCACGGTTGAACTCTTGCATCATGAAGTCAAGTTTACGGCCACAGGCGCCACCTTTCTTCAATACTACATTCGCTTCTTTCACGTGAGAGTCTAGGCGGTCTAGTTCTTCTGCTACGTCTGACTTCTGAGCCAGTAGGATAAGCTCTTGCTCAACGCGAGAACCTTCAAGTTCAATCTTCGCATCTTCAAATTTGGTAAGAAGACGCTCACGTTGCCATTCTAGGATCTCAGGCATGCGTGCACGAACTTTAACGACTTCTTCAGTGATTGCATCTAAACGCTGAACGATGAGCGCTTTCATGTTTTCGCCTTCACGAGCACGAGCGTCAATGAACTCTGCGATTGCATCGTTGAATGCTTCAAGTAGATCTTTGTTGATGGCATCCATGTCTTGCTCTGGCGTTTCCATTACGCCAGGCCAGTTCATGATTTGGAATGGGTTCAAACGGCTGTCTTCACCTGTCATCGTCATTACTTGGTTAGCAGCATTGATTACTTGCTGAGCCAAACCTTCGTTAATGCTTAGCTCGCCTTTCGCTGCTGGGTTTGCTTCAAAACGTAGGTTACATTCAACCTTGCCGCGAGCTAGACGCTTACGGAAACGCTCGCGTAGGATTGGCTCTAAACCACGGAACTGTTCAGGCATACGGAAGTAAGTTTCTAGGTAGCGTTGGTTTACACTACGGATTTCCCATACTGCTGTACCCCAATCGCCTTTTACTTCTTTGCGCGCGTACGCGGTCATACTATAAATCATCGAATTTTCCTGTCTTTTATCATTCTGAAAATAACGCGCACGCATAGTATCACGATATGGTGTGCTCCCGAAGCTTGTCGATTTTCCGTTATAAATAGCCTTCACGGTAAGTATCTTTGAGTCGTAAGTCGCCTTAAGTAGTAGGCCACTTTGAATGGTAAATAGATTTGAAAGATAAACTGCTATATAATCTTGCCCCAATCAAAACTGTCTCACCCCTTTCTTAGGTGATGCACTCTTTCGATAGTAAATCACTTCAGACTGTTAATAAGGTAGATACCAATGCGTCCAAATGACCGCGCTGTAGATCAAATTCGTCCAATTAAAATTACTCGTAACTACACTGCTTATGCTGAAGGTTCTGTATTAGTTGAGTTCGGCAACACTAAAGTTCTATGTAATGCGACGGTAGAAGAAAACGTACCGCGTTGGTTGAAAGGCCAAGGAAAGGGTTGGGTAACGGCTGAATACGGCATGCTGCCACGTGCAACGCACACTCGTAACCGTCGTGAAGCGGCGAGCGGTAAGCAAGGTGGTCGTACGATGGAAATCCAACGTCTGATCGCTCGTAGCCTACGTGCTGTTGTTGACCTGAAAGTAATGGGTGAAATCATGATCACTGTCGATTGTGATGTTATCCAAGCAGACGGCGGTACTCGTACTGCTTCTATCTCAGGTGCAAGCGTTGCAATGGCTGATGCTATCAACAGCCTACTAGCAAGCGGCAAACTGAAGAAGAACCCAATGAAAGGCCACGTAGCGGCAGTTTCAGTGGGCATCGTTGGTGCACAAGCACTGTGTGACCTTGAGTACGTTGAAGACTCAGCAGCCGATACCGATATGAACGTTGTAATGACGGAAGACGGTAAGATGATTGAGATTCAAGGCACCGCAGAAGGCGAACCGTTCAGCCACGAAGAGCTGATGCAGCTTTTAGCCCTGGCAAATAAGGGCATTACCGATATCGTCGAAGCGCAGAAGTCGGCGTTAGCAGAATAGTTTTTAATAGCTCCCAATTTGGGGGCTATTTTTTTGTCTGTAAAACTCGAAAGGGTAGTGCAGAGCGTAAGTTAAGTTTTATTGAATAAACGTAGAGGAAAAACATGAAAGCATATCAACGTGAATTTATTGAATTTGCACTAGAGAAAGAAGTACTTAAGTTTGGTGAGTTTACTTTAAAGTCTGGCCGTAAGAGCCCTTACTTCTTTAATGCTGGATTGTTTAATACAGGTCGTGATCTAGCACGCTTAGGTCGCTTCTACGCAGCAGCATTAGCAGATTCAGGTATTGAGTTCGATGTACTATTTGGCCCTGCGTACAAAGGCATCCCAATCGCAACAACAACAGCGGTTGCACTAGCGGATCACCATGATGTGGACACGCCTTACTGCTTCAACCGTAAAGAAGCGAAAAACCACGGTGAAGGTGGCAACCTAGTGGGTAGCGAACTTGAAGGTCGCATCATGTTAGTTGATGACGTGATCACTGCTGGTACTGCGATTCGTGAGTCGATGGAAATCATCCAAGCAAACGGCGCTGATTTAGCGGGTGTGCTTGTTGCTATCGACCGTCAAGAGAAGGGCAAAGGTGAGTTGTCTGCGATTCAAGAAGTAGAGCGTGACTTCGGTTGTGCGATTATCTCAATCGTTAGCCTGACTGATTTAGTGACTTTTCTTGAAGAGAAAGGCACAGACGCAGCACATCTTGAGTCAGTAAAAGCGTACCGAGCTCAATACGGAATCTAATTCGTAAACTGAAGAAGTTGAACCTAATGGTTTAGTTCCCTCTGTTTAGAGTTTAAAAAAAGAAAAATGCCCGAGAGATGAAACTCTTTCGGGCATTTTTTTACTTAAATCTTATTGGACAGAACAAGGCTCGTTTACTTGTAACGAATGCCTTTTTCCGCTTCTGGATCTTCCATGGTTTTGAAGCGCTTGTGTAGCCACATCCATTGCTCTGGGGCTCTTAAGATAATCTTCTCAAGATAGCGGTTCATATACGCTGCTGCCGCTTTTTCATCTTTCTGCGGATAGTTATCTTCGATTGATTCGTCGGCCATGATTTCATATTTACCGTCGGCATTTCTAAAGCCAGACCCAATAACGACCGCGCATCGACTGGTGTAAGCCAAAATGCTGGTTCCAGTGGTGGTGCTTGCATCCTCTACTGCAAAGAAAGGTACGAATACAGATTTATTGCGACCGTAGTCATGATCAGGGAGGTAGAAAAGGGTCTCACCTTGTCGCAGTCTTCGGATCATACGTTTTACGTCTTTACGGTGAACTAGACGGTTGCCGTTTTGAGTTCGACCGCGGTATTGAATGAACTCATAAGCTGGGTTGTTATGCGGGCGATAAACACCTAGGCCAGGAATACCCAAGATCGGCATTGCTCGGGCTGTGATCTCTAGATTCAAGGCATGAACACAACATAGTAGAACGCCTTTACCGTTAGCCTGATGACTACGAAGAACTTCGGTATCTTTATCAACTAGGATGCGCTTGAAGCGCCATGTTGGCCAAAACCACGTAATACCGGTTTCAACCAATGCCATACCAGTATTTTTAAAATTCTCGCTGACCATTGCCGCGACTTCATCTGCTGGCTTATCGGGGAAGGCTAATTCCAAGTTACGTGTCGCTACCGCTACGCGTTTTTTTCCATAGCGGGCACCAAGAGCACCTAACGAACGGCCTAATAGTAGTAATACTCGGTAAGGTAGAATGTTGACTATAAAAGCCAGTAACCCAAAGCCAAACCAAACTCCCCAATATTTAGGGTGCAGTAGTGCTAGGGTAAAAGGTGGCTTATTAATAACGTGTTGTACCGTGCTACTTGCAGGAGAGTTTTTCGTCGTCATAACCATCACTTAAGATATTGAGTTTACTTAATCTGAGCGCTGAGTAGAGCCCAATAAGCATCAAAGTTTTCTGTCGGTTGATATTTGAAGTCCGAGCGAACAAATCGATTTAAACTTCCTTCAACCTGACCTAACAATTGAGCCGCTAAGATTTTTTCATCAACCGGGAATGACTTCCCTTCACGAAGCTTTCTTTCTCGTAGAATTTGACGAAGTTGTGTCTCAATACGTTCGAAAAGCTGATTGATGCGATCGCGTAGGCGTTCATTTTCAAACATTAGAGCATGACCCGATAAAATTCGAGTCAGGCCTGGGTTACGTTCTGAGAAAACCAAGATAAGTTGTAGCACTAGGCGTATGCGCTCTAGTGTGTCTTTCTCTTCATCTAGAATACGGTTGGTTCGAGACATCAACGCTTCTTCAATGAACTCGATCAAGCCTTCAAACATGCGAGCTTTGCTTGGGAAGTGGCGGTATAACGCAGCTTCAGAAACACCAACTTGCTTGGCCAACTTTACCGTTGTGATACGAGAAGCGCCTTCGGTCGATTCCAACATTTGTGCTAGAGCTTGCAGGATTTCTTCACGACGGTTTGATTTTCGAGTACCGGCCATCTATTTACTTCCTTTCCTAAAGATGAGGATTGAGTGAAGAAGGATTATAAACACCATTCAATTCTGTTCCTAGTTTTGTAAGACCTAGGTCAACAGAATCGAGAGGTGTCAGCGTATTGTCAGGGTAAAATTTGTGCGTTTATACGTCAATAAGCTGTTGGATCTGATTAAGGATCTGGAAACCAAGAGAGTTTTTGCTATCTAGAGGTAGAGATTTATCGCCACCTTTCCAATAAAGGTGCAACTCATTACTACTGGTATTGAAGCCTTGGCCTTCGACAGAAACGTCGTTGGCGCAAATCATGTCGAGGTTCTTTCTTTCCAATTTTCCGCGCGCATACTTCTCGACATCTTGAGTTTCTGCTGCGAAGCCGACAGTAAATGGACGATCTTCGATCATTGAGGCAACGGAAGCCACAATGTCTGGGTTCTTAACCATTTGAATGGTCATGTCATCTTTACCATCGACTTTTTTAAGCTTCTGGTCTGCAATGGTCTCTGGGCGGTAATCAGCAACCGCAGCGCAGCTGATGAAAATATCATGCTGAGCAGCATTGGCATTCACGGCATCAAACATCTGTTGTGCGCTGTCTACATCAATGCGATTAACCTGATTTGGTGTCGCGAGTGATACAGGGCCACTAATTAGAGTTACCGTAGCACCTTGTTTCGCGGCCGCTTCAGCCAGTGCATAACCCATCTTGCCCGAGCTATGATTGGTAATGTAACGAACTGGGTCGATCGCTTCGCGAGTTGGACCCGCAGTAATTAACACCGAACGGCCAGTCAGAGGTTTAGGTTGGAAGAAGTCTTCACAACGATGGACCAGTTGCATTGGCTCTAACATACGCCCCATACCAACATCGCCACAGGCCTGTTCACCAGCTGCCGGACCCCAGATTTCACATCCACGACGTTTTAGCGTTGCGATGTTCTCTTGAGTTGCAGGGTGGCTGTACATTTGTTGGTTCATTGCTGGGGATACCGCAACTGGCGCATCGGTTGCTAAAACCAAAGTGGTCAGTAGGTCGTTACCCATGCCTGCGGTCATGCGCGCAATAAGGTCTGCGGTTGCGGGTGCTAATAAGACTAGGTCAGCCCATTTCGCCAGTTCGATGTGTCCCATGGAAGCTTCAGCAGCAGGATCAAGCAAACTATCAGACACTGGCCTTCCAGAGACAGCTTGCATGGTGAGAGGAGTAATGAACTCCTTAGCCGCATTAGTCATGACGACTTGTACCTGCGCACCACGTTCGATTAAGCGTCGAGTCAGTTCGGCACATTTATAAGCTGCGATACCACCACTAATGCCAAGTAGGATTTTTTTTCCAGCTAGGCCTTGTTGGTCAGCGTTATCCAGTTGATTAACCAATGTTTGCATGATTCTGTTCCTTAATTTCTCTGGGACTAACGATATCAGAACAAAGGATTAGTGCCTAGAAGCAGAATTGGAACAGGTTTGACACTCATCAAGTTGATGTTATCAAACTTATCAATTACACGGTTTTGCTAGGCATTAGTCTTCTTTATAACGCTGTGGAAGCTCTCCGTAGACAAACGGATTAGGCTGATGGATCGTATTTATCACCCTAGATAGCCTTTATATGCCTATAAGTAAAATGCCTGTTGAGTCGATGCCAAGAGAAAAGTTACTGAGTAGAGGCCCCGACTCCTTAAGTGATGCGGAGTTGTTAGCTATATTTCTTCGAACGGGCACACAAGGAATGAATGTTTTAGAGCTATCAGACAAGTTGATCAAAGATTTTGGTTCGCTTCGCCATCTTTTTTCTGCAACGGAGGCTGAGTTTTGTGCCCATAAAGGGATGGGGCAGGCGAAATATGTCCAGTTGCAGGCTGTTTTGGAGATGACGCAACGTTATTTGGCCGAGACTTTATCTCGAGGGGATGCACTAACTAGCCCAAGTCACACCAAGTTGTATCTTTCGAGTATATTGCGTGATCGCCAGCGAGAAGCCTTCTACATATTGTTCCTAGATAACCAAAACAGAGTAATAAAGGATGAAGTGATGTTTGAAGGAACCATCGATGCAGCATCTGTTTACCCGAGAGAAGTGGTTAAACGGGCACTTCATCATAATGCTGCCGCTTTAATCCTAGCGCACAACCATCCTTCCGGTGTCGCAGAGCCAAGCCAAGCAGATAGGCGAATTACACGCAGATTAACCGACGCATTGGCACTAGTGGACATCCGAATTCTCGACCATTTTGTCGTTGGAGATGGCGAAGTTATCTCTTTTGCAGAGCGCGGATGGATTTGAATCACATTTTAGGTTGTTAGTTGCGTTAAATCTGCTATCATTCCGCCCACATTTTAGAACCTTAAATCAGCTCTGATTACTCAAATAGCTGCCCTGTTCAAAAAAAGATCACGAAATCCTTAAAAAGGATCTGTTCGGGTCTTGAGCAATGCATGTCAAGTTAGTATAATACGCGACCTTTGATAGCCTTGAATGGATTTTCCATTATGGTTTTTACCTCTATTTTCAGAATTGATAGAGAGGTTCGGCCACCAAGGTTGATATCGAGCTGAAACGATTTGGAGAGACATTCATGTCCCGAGTATGTCAAGTAACTGGTAAGCGTCCAGTAACGGGTAACAACCGTTCACACGCACGCAATGCTACCAAGCGTCGTTTTCTGCCGAACCTACAAACTCACCGTTTCTGGGTAGAGAGCGAAAAACGTTTTGTTAAACTACGTCTAACTGCTAAAGGCATGCGTATTATTGATAAGAAAGGCATCGATGCTGTTCTTGTTGATATCCGTGCACGTGGCGAAAACGTTTAAGAGGAATTAAGCAATGGCTAAAGGCATTCGTGAGAAAATCCGTCTAGTATCTTCTGCTGGAACTGGTCACTTCTACACAACTGACAAGAACAAGCGTAACATGCCAGGCAAATTTGAGATCAAAAAGTTTGATCCAGTAGTTCGCCAGCACGTTATGTACAAAGAAGCTAAAATCAAGTAATTGATAGCCCCTTTGTCTCTTCTTTTATAGAAGAATAAATTAAAAACCCAGCTTATAGCTGGGTTTTTTTATATCTAAAATTTGAGTAACTCAATTATTCTTGTTTGATATAGCGTCTGATAGGTAGAAAACCGTACAATATAGAAAGTATTGCCACTTTCACGATATACTGATTACTCAATAGGTTAGATGAGCAGAATCAGATGAGATATCGTGGACGTCGATGGAACAACATACTCATGTTCAGTGTGATCGCTTTTATTGGGGTGTTAAATCTTCCAACTTTGATCAAAACGTACCTTATCGAGCCTGAACCTGAAGTTAAGGTCAGCGGTTCTTATCCTTCTCTTTTAAATCCAGCAGCTGAGCTTCAAGCTTTGCATTTTGCTAATTGGTCAGTTGTACTCGAAGACGATCATTGGGCTTATCAATTTAAAGACACAGTGCTTCCTCAAACTACCAGTGCACAAGAGTTGTCACAGAGATGGCAGGAACTTGTGGGCACCGAAGTTGACTCTCAAACCTATACCGATCTCTCACCACAATTGAATACCCCGCACACCATTGAGGTGTGGTATCAAGATCAAGAAGAACCACAACGTATTACTTATTATCAGCTGCCTCAGTTCTGGTTGCTAAAAAACTGGAATGATCAGTGGTTAGCGGTGTCTATTGAAGAAAGCTACTTGTTTCCAAGCTTTGGCTCAGACCAGTCCTTTAAATCATACCAGTCATTCAAATCAGACAAGCTATCTATATCAGACGAACCATCTCTATCGGACGACTAACTATGCCTGAATTACCCGAAGTTGAAGTAAGCCGCATGGGGATCTCGCCTCATTTAGTCGGTGAGACGATTAAAACGCTTACCTTTCGTACCCCCAAACTGCGTTGGGATATCCCTCAAGAACTTAAGCGATTAGAAGGGCAGGTGATTCGCTCTATCTCGCGTCGTGCAAAGTATTTATTGATTGAGACAGATACAGGCACTGCGATTGTGCATCTTGGCATGTCAGGTTCACTGCGCGTGTTGGATGCCGATTTCCCGCCAGCAAAACACGATCACGTGGATCTTAAGTTAACCAATGGCAAGATCTTGCGTTATAACGATCCGCGTCGCTTTGGTGCATGGTTATGGTCGGCGCCTGATGAGATACATACTGTATTACTTGGTTCTGGTCCTGAGCCACTAACTGACGACTTCAACGCAGATTACATTGCTGAGAAAGCAGAAAAGCGTAAGGTTGCCGTCAAACAGTTCATTATGGACAACAAAGTCGTGGTCGGTGTGGGTAATATCTACGCCAATGAAGCTCTGTTTTCTTCACGTATTAATCCTTTGCGCTCTGCAAGTAAGGTTACAAAACAAGAGTGGCTCTTGTTAACCAAAGAGATCAAGCAAGTACTCGCGACGGCTATCAGACAGGGTGGAACAACGCTAAAAGACTTTGCCCAAGCGGATGGAAAACCGGGATATTTTGCTCAAGAGCTGCAGGTTTATGGTAAGGCTGGTGAACAGTGTCCTAACTGTGAAGAGCTGATTCAGGAACTTAAAATAGGGCAAAGAAACACGTTTTATTGCTCTAGCTGTCAGGTATAGATGTGTCCTTCTCAATACAGAAGTTGATATCACTTGAAGCTGTGTCTAGGGCACTTTATCTGATAAAATTACGGGCATTATTGTGGAATTTGTCGTCTTCATTTCTAAAGGCAGAGTCTACCTCTAGAGCTTTGTTGATAATTCCTTACCTATGGCTGCTGACTTTGCCTTCGTTACATTACGCAAAAATAAAATATAAAGAGAAACTATGAAGATATTTTATTATCTAAAACATGCCTTGCTCTCTATCGCACCTCGTTTGTATTTTTCAACACAGTTTGAAAAGCTGGAAAAATCATATTCCGGTCAAACTGACTATATAAAAAGCAGAGTAAATTATTACGTAAAAGGGCTCGGCGACTTTGATAAAGCTAGTCTAAGTTGTGAAATTAAGAATTATGCTCGAAAAGGCTATACATCTTATTTCTTTGATCTTAAAGAGTTTCTTCATTATTTTCCAAAGTACTTTCGCTTCAGTTACTACTTTGGTGATGAAACGCATATAGAGCCAGTTCCAACTTTATTTAAAGCTCGTCCGATTGATGGGAACAATAGTAACTCTGTACTATTTAAATTAGATAAGCGTCGTCATTTCCGATTCGTGGATGATAGCTTAAGTTTTTCTGATAAAAAAAATATGGCCGTGTTTCGTGGTGCTGTGACTCAACCACATAGAATTCGTTTTATGGAAACTCTGTATGGTCATCCACTGATGAATGCAGGTCAATCGAATACTTCAGAGCAACACCCAGAGTGGCAACAGCCATTTATGACAGTAGAAGAGCAGCTTCAATACAAATTCATTATTTGCCTTGAAGGGAACGATGTTGCATCAAACTTGAAATGGGCAATGTCTTCAAACTCACTTGTCGTTACTCCAAAAATGAAATTTGAAACGTGGTTTATGGAAGGCACTCTGCAGCCAGGCATACATTATGTAGAGGTGAAGGATGACTGGTCGGATTTTGAGCAAAAAATCAAATACTATTTAGACAACCCTAAAGAGTCTGAACAGATGATCAAAAATGCGCATGAATACCTTGCTCCTTTCCAAGATGAACAACTAGAAAAATTGGTTTGCATTAAAACACTTCAAGAATATTTTAGACTATCTGGCCAAGCTATTAACGAACACGCTATTAACGAGCAAGACAAATGAAAATTCTGATTATTGGCCCGTCATGGGTTGGAGACATGGTAATGTCTCAAGGCTTATATATTGAGTTGCAAAGACAGTATCCTGACGCAAAAATTGATGTTTTAGCGCCAGCGTGGTGTAAGCCTATTTTGGAAAGAATGCCACAAGTCAATCAAGCTCTTGAAATGCCACTAGGGCATGGGCAATTTGATCTGAAATCTCGTTATAAGATCGGTAAATCGTTGAGGGAAGTACAGTACGATAAAGCGTACGTATTACCTAACTCCGCGAAATCAGCTTTAATTCCCCTGTTTGCTCGCGTTCCTGAACGAGTTGGTTGGAAAGGTGAAATGCGTTTTGGTTTGCTAAATGACGTTAGAACCAATAAAAAAGCGTTTCAATACATGTTAGAGCGATATGTAGCGTTAGCGCACCCTAAAGCTGAAATGACGGGTAGTGGTTGTTTAGGTGAATTACCATCATTACCTTTCCCAAGTTTGCAAGTTGTTAACTCCAGCCAACAAGAGGCTATGGAGCAATTTGGTTTAAACAATCAAAGGCCTGTCCTTGGTTTATGTCCTGGTGCTGAGTTTGGCCCTGCGAAACGTTGGCCTGATAATCACTTTGCAACAGCAGCGACAGCGATGATAAAGCAAGGTTACCAAGTGTGGTTGTTTGGCTCGGCTAAAGATCGTGAAGTAACCCAAAAGATAATCGAACAAGTCCCTGTTAATATGCAGCAGGATTGCTTCAATTTAGCTGGAGATACGAGCTTAATTCAGGCTGTAGACTTGATCGGGGCTTGTCGTACTGTCGTTAGCAATGATTCTGGGTTGATGCATGTGGCCGCCGCGGTGGGCTGTAATGTCGTGGCTGTTTATGGCTCTAGTTCACCTAAATATACGCCTCCGCTAACGAACAAACTGGCGATCATCAATACCGATATTGAGTGCCGACCTTGCTTTGAACGAACTTGTCCCAAGCATCACCTAAAGTGCCTCACTGAGTTAATGCCGAGTAGAGTCATTAGTGCTATTGAGCAGTTTGATGTTATTTCCCAAGGCAAAATATAAATAAGGTCGTTATATGAGCATCGTCGTTCGTTGGGCCTATACCGCGCTACTTTTCCTTGTTAGCCCTATTCTGCTTTGGGGCTTATATCGCTCCAAAGCAAACAAACCGCCTTTTGGTCATCGCTGGAAAGAGCATTTCGGATTTACACCGCCTATTAAGAATAGACAATCGGGTGTGATTTGGATTCATGCCGTTTCAGTAGGGGAAGTGCTGGCGAGTAAAAAGTTAGTTGAACAACTGGCGATACAAAACCCAGATAAAAGAATACTGATCACTACAACAACGAGTACAGGCGCTGAACAGGTAGAAAAGATGAGCGGTTCGATTAGCCACCGTTATATGCCTATTGATTTTAGTTGGTGTGTTCAACGTTTTATCAACCGCATTCAGCCAGATAACATGCTCATTATTGAAATGGAATTATGGCCAAACACCATTAACACCGTTGCTAAAAATGATATTCCGATGATATTAGTCAATGGACGATTATCCGAAAAATCAGCCAGTAATTATCAAAAAATGAGTTCGTTAATTTATCCGACAATTTCTAAGTTAAGTTTAATATTGACGGTACACTCTGATGATAAATCTCGATTTGAGTTACTAGGTGCGCCGAGCGAAAAAGTCATTGTCACAGGGTCAATTAAGTACGATGTGTCGATTGATAATAATGTAATCGCACAAGGCGAGCATCTTAAAGATCTTTTGGGGCAGGGTAGGCAGATTGTTGTCGCCGCGAGCACTCATGCGGGCGAAGATGAACAAATATTTAGAGCTTATCAACAAGCCAAAAGAGAACTGCCAAAATTACTCTTAGTGATAGTACCTCGTCACCCTGAACGGTTTGATTCAGTTGCTGAATTGGCCAAAAACCAAGGCTTAGTTTTGGTTCGTCGAACCGAAGTTGTTGACGAGTTACCGCTCGATGTCGACGTTTACTTGGGGGATACGATGGGAGAGCTTATGGTTATGCTTTCTGCGAGCGATCTTGTTTTTATGGGAGGAAGCCTACTTGGAAAGAAAGTAGGAGGGCATAACTTCATCGAACCTGCGCTGCTTCAAAAATACTGCTTAACAGGGCCGAGCTATTTCAATTTTGCAGACCTGGCGAATCAATTGATCGACTCGAGCGCACTGTCTGTTGTAGCCGATGAGAATGAGCTTGCTTTACAAATGATCAGTGCATTATCCAAGCCTAAAGAGTTAATTGAAAAAGGGCGAATAGGCTATGGTATAGTTCAACAGAATCAAGGTGCGTTACAACAAACACTCCAATTGATACATCATTCAGCCACCAATAATTAGTCAACCAATATTGAGACATCACCATGATCAAAACTTTTGTTATTCATGTAAGCAAAGGCTACGAAGAACGTAGAAAACATATAGATAAGCACCTGCCAGAAGTGGGCATCACTGATTACGAATATATGTTAGCTGGTGATATCGATGATCTATCTGATGACGTTAGAAATGGTTTTTTTGACGACTCACTGAGGCTCCCTGAGAAGTCTTGCTTTTATAAGCACTACTTAGTGATGAAAAAAGTCGTAGAAGAACAAATTCCACAAGTATTAGTGTTAGAAGATGATGCTTTTTTAAATAGCGATTTTATTGAGCAACTAGAAGCTTTCCAAAATGAACTTCGTGGTGAAGAAAAGTATCTTGTAAATATTGAAGAGGCATCGAGCTTAGTACCTGCATCAGTAAGAGTTCCAAATCAACATCTGTACTTGTGTAAAACGAACAAGCTTACTGGTGGTTTGCTTTATGACCTTAGTTTTGCTCGTGCAATGGTAGAGCATATGGAAAGCAATATAACTGACGCACCTATTGATGGTTATATTGGTAATGAGCGAACGACATTAGAGTACAATATTTTTTGGACACATCCACCTTTGGTTCGTCAGGGCAGTAAAACCGGTGCATTTGATAGTGAGTTGAGTGGTAGAACCTCAGGACTTTATGCGACGGTTAGAAGTTGGTTTAAAGAGGGATACCGAACTCATGTTCGAAGCCATGTCAGCAGCAAGCACAAAGCACTTTTTAAAAATATTACGAAGTACTAAATTATGAAATCAGAATTGGCTAGAAAACACTTAACATTTGTCATTTATGGCAATGATAGAACTTACTATCAAGGCGCAAGATTTTGCATTTTGTCTTTTTTAGCCAATTGGGTTGAGGCAAATGGAACTAGGCCTGAAATTTCTGTTCTAGCAGAAGAGCCTGAGCACTTCGCTAATATGCCAATTAAAGTGTTTCCGATATCGCCAGCTCAAAAGGCTGAATGGAGTCTAGACAATACTTATCACTTTAGAATCAAGAACCGCGGCTTAAAATATCTTTGTGATAATTTAGAGTTGAGTCCTGAAGATAAACTGCTTTTTTTAGATACAGATACGTACTTTAACGTGCCAACAAATGTCTATTTCGACTCTATATCGGATAAAAACGCGTTACTGTTTTGCTCAGAAGTGAACATCAATACTTTGCCAAGCACTAATGAATACGCACATATCAGAGATAGAGATATAAAGCTTATGGATGGCAGTATCTACCGCACCAATCCAGACTCAGTTATGTGGGCATCGGCAGTCATCGGTATCACCGGGAAACACACATCAGCTTTTGATTATGCCGATGTGTTGATTCAAGCGTTGCGTCAAGAAGGGTGTGAGGCACACACTCTAGAACAGTTTGCGTTATCTGAAGCGCTCTCTACACAGGTGAATATTGAACCAGCGAAAGCTTGGCTCAATCATTATTCAACGAGTGGACGAAAAGACTGGGCGAGAACGGTGTTGGAACAGTTCTTTGAAGAACATGGAGTTAAACCATTTGAAGAGCAAATACGCTTAGCTAAAGAAGTGTCCGTCAAGCGCCCTCTTGCTGAAGTGATTCGAGGGCATATCTATAAAAAGAAAAAGAAACTTCGTAAGTTATTTGGTTTGAAAGAAGAATAAATCATAGGCTCTCAAGGGTACTCATTTTGTACCCTTGTTCAATTTGTGAAAAATCAAAGTGCTGAGCATCAATCTTTCCTAACCGAACTTCTTTTTCGAATGAGCGCTCGAGTCGCTTTAGATTACTCACTTTCCAGTTGCTGCCTGTCTGCGTTAAGCATTTATCAAAATCGATAATCCAAACCTTACCTGCTTTATCTACGAGAATGTTATGGATATTTAGGTCGGTATGATTGACCCCGGCATCGTGCATTTTTCGAATTTGATGACCAATATCGTTGAAATGGGAATCGGATAGTTTTTTGTTTGATAGTATCTTTACTAAGTCTTCTGCGTCGGAAATCTTTTCAATTAAAATATCGGCTTTGTAAACGAGCCCTTCTTGCGAAACTTTCGCAGCAACGGGTGTCGGGACATTAACTTTATGTGTGGCTAGAAGCTCAAGTAACATTAGCTCTTGGTATGCTCGTGAGTTCTCTAATCCAGTAAATAAATAGCTGTCTCTAACTAGCTTTCCAAACAAGCCGCCGCGATGATAATGTCGAAGAGCGAAATTGCTTTTTTCTCCCTTAACAAACCATGTTGTTCCTCTACCTTGAGCGTGCCCCAGTATTGCTTGATTCGCCTTCCAATAATCCACAGAAAAAGCCAATTCAACGTCTTCGGTGAGTAATTTAGGATTATACCAGTACGTTGTTTTATGGATTTGCTTTGTTGTAAACATGAATCACTGTCTCGTATTGGGGAGTTTATGGCATACTTGGTAGAACAGTATATCAAACGCCGAACAGATTAATGAACGATTCATGTAGTTACCAAAAAATATTAGTTGTTGCCACTCATTGCATTGGTGATAGTTTGTTGATCTCTGCTTTTACCCATAGTCTGAGAAAAGCGTTTCCGACCGCAACAATAGATGTTTTAGTTAATGCTAGAGGGGAGATGGTTTTTGGTACCAATCCAGACGTTGACTCTTTAGTTGAAATTCCGCCAAGAGCATCCGTTAAGGACTATTACCGGATTTTAAAAACGCATGGTCGATATGATTTAGTCGTCAATGAAATGCTTAATGATAGAACAGCTATCTATAGTTTTATCTTTGGTAAGAAAAGACTTGGTGCAATTGATGAATCGCTTTCTGGCGCCTGGGTTAAAAAGTTAATTTATACTCATTACATTAAAGAACAGCATCGCTTTGAGCATAAAATGAGTCGCGTTGCTCGTATGCTGGATACCATAGATGTTAATTGTATTGCACGGCTAGTCTCTCCCGAAGAGTTATTACCTTCAGTGGTTCAAAAGAGATTGCCATCAAACTACATTGTTGTGCATGCGCCATCCTCCAACGAAATTAAGCAGTGGCCAGTCTCGTATTGGGTTGAAGTCATCAATCGTCTGATATCTGCAGGTTATAATATTGTCTTATCTGGCGCTAAATTAGAACGAGACGAGACCATTGTTGAACAAATCATTAGCCAAGTTCCTGAATCGAATCAACTGGTCAGTGTTTTGGGGGAATTATCATTAGCTCAAACCTCTGTATTAATAAAACACAGTGATGGTTTTGTTGGACCTGATAGTGGCCCTGGTCACCTCGCATCAGGTTACTCTATCCCAATTGTATCTATTATTAGCGTGGCGCCAGCAAGCATGTGGTCACCTTGGCCTTATGAAGAGCCAATTGATGTAACGAACAATTTATACAGCAATGGTGTTAGCTCCCAAAGAGTCGCCAATATTAGACTTGTGCAATCTGAACGTAACTGCGTCCCTTGTTATAAAAACAGATGTCAAATTAGCGATGATGTCTATTCGCCATGCCTTCAAGATATCAAGCCAGATAACGTTGTTTCTGCTGTCCTAGAAATGATGCCATTGGAACCGATCAATGAATAACGTTCTTTCTGCTCCCAAATCTATTTGTATTCTGCGTTTATCTGCCATTGGTGACGTTTGTCATGCTCTTTCTGTAGTGCAACTTATTCAAGCTACCTATCCAGAATGTCAGATCACGTGGGTGATGGGAAAAATCGAAGCTCAATTACTTGGTGATATACCTGGAATTCAAGTTGTCGTGTTTGATAAAAAACGCGGCCTAAAAGGAATGAAAGAAGTATGGAGAGCCCTGCGTTCAACTCGGTTTGATTATTTACTGCATATGCAAGTTGCACTAAGAGCCAGCCTGTTAACGATAGGGATAAAGGCAAAAGTAAAACTTGGCTTTAGTTGGACACGTGCCAAAGAGGGGCAGTGGCTCTTTACCAATCGCAAGCTGCCAAAAACGGACGCATCTCATGTGTTAGATAATTTCTCTGAATTTGCTTATTTTTTGGGATGTCCCAAACAGGTGCCGACATGGGAGCTTGCTTTGTCTGATGAAGATCAAAGACTATCGATGGAGCTTGCGCATGAGCCGTATATTGTTATTAGCCCTGCCGCGAGTAAAGATGAGAGAAACTGGTTAGTTGAGCGCTATGCCGCTGTCGCCGATCACGCTTATCAGTTAGGCTTTAAAGTGGTTTTTTGTGGTGCTCCAACGGATAGAGAGCGCAATTTAGTCGACAATATATCTCAACACATGACATCACCTTGTATTAACTTAGTCGGCTCAACCTCGTTAAAGCAGCTTACCGCAGTGATTGATAAATCCAGTGTAGTGATCGCTCCTGATTCAGGGCCAGCACACATCGCGACGACTCAAGGTGTCCCCGTGATTGGTTTGTATGCGCACAGTAACCCAATGCGCACTGGGCCTTACCATAGTTTAGACAATGTGGTTTCTGTTTATGAACAGATTGCTGAAGAGCAACACGGCAAAGCGGTTAGCGATCTTCCATGGGGAACCCGAGTAAAAGGAAAAGATCTTATGGCCCTTATTTCTACAGAATCGGTGATTGAGCAGCTAGAGCGTGTATTAGGCCGATTGAAAAACAAGAAAACATCCAGTGAATAAAGGAATGTCATGAAAATAGCAATATACCCAGGTACTTTTGATCCAGTGACTAACGGTCACTATGACTTAATTAAACGTGCCGCATGTATGTTTGAAAAGCTTGTCATTGGTGTCGCAGAGAGCCCAAGTAAAGCCACCTTATTTAGCTTAGATGAGCGTGTGGCCTTATTGCGAGAAACTTGCCATGAATTACCTAATGTTTCCGTTGAAGGTTTTAGCGGTTTGCTGGTTGATTTCGCGACCGAGCAAAATGCCTCAATTTTGGTGCGTGGCTTAAGAACGACAATGGACTTTGAGTATGAATTTGGTTTGACGACAATGTATCGTCGGTTAAAACCAGAACTAGAGAGCCTGTTTTTGACACCTTCAGAAGAGTTTGCTTTTTTATCATCAACATTGGTTCGTGAAGTCGCTATTCATGGTGGAGACATAGAGCAATTTGTTCCAGAGTGTGTTCATCAAGCAGTTGTCGCTAAAGTAAAAGCTTTTAAAAATTAAGTGATTATGAATATTTTAATGTATACAAGAGCCACGTTACCTGTGGTGAATTACGGTGGAACGGAACGAGTCATTTGGGACTTGGTTTATGCTTTGCATCTTGCCGGGCACCGAGTGACTCTGCTCGCTGGCAAAGGCACAAAGTGTGATTGGGCGAGAGTCATAGAGTATCAACCGAATGTACCACTGCAAAGTCAGCTTCCAAATGATATTGATGTTGTGCATTTCCACTCTGATCTAGAGCCTATCTCTTATCCCTACATTTTAACGCAGCATGGTAATTCAGACGGCCCTATTGACCCTAATACCGTCTTTGTTTCATCTCAGCATGCAAAAAATCATGGTGCACAAGCTTATGTTTACAATGGCTTGAATTGGGACAACTACCAAAAGCCTAACTTTAACTTGAAACGAGAACGTTTCCATTTTCTTGGGAAAGCGGCGTGGCGAGTTAAAAATGTTCAAGGTGCCATTGATATTACCAAGAAAGCTGGCCAGCAGCTTGATGTGTTGGGCGGCCATCGATTGAACCTAAAAATGGGTTTCAGGTTAACGTTAGATCGTCATGTTCGTTTTTTAGGGATGGTGGACGATAAAACGAAATCTCAGATCATGACTCAGTCAAAAGGTCTGATATTCCCCGTGACTTGGCATGAACCGTTTGGCTTAGCGATTACAGAGAGTTTGTATTTTGGTTGTCCAGTGTTTGGTACACCCTATGGCTCACTGCCGGAATTAGTTTCTGGTGAGGTAGGTCTTTTATCGAGCTGTGAACAAGAGCTCGTAGAAGGGATCTTAAATTCTGACACCTATGATTCAGCTCGTTGCAATGAATACGCGAGAGATCAATTCAATGCCGATGTCATGGCTGCAGCGTATGTTAGTTATTACGAGAAGGTAGTTGAAGGTAGTAAAGCCAATAGTGCATTAGGAAGTATTGTCGAGTCTTTTAAAAGGTTGCCTTATGAACGATAAATTGAAACCGAAACTGGTTTTTGTAGGCTATAAGCAACAGTATGAAAAACTAGAAATTGACGTCCTATCGTCTGATTATGAAAAGCATCATATATTCCTAAGTAAGTGGCTAGTTAAATTAGTTTCCTTTTTATTTTTCTATAGTAAAAAACATTATCATGAGGCTTATGGAGCGATCATAAGACGAAAAATAAAGGCACTAAATGGCTTCGATGTCATATTCACCACCGATTCTCTGAGAGATATAAAGTCGATATCAAAGATTGATGGGAGGAAGGTGATTGTTTTTAGAAATGTCACAGATGGAAGCCTGAACCATCACCTAAAAGGTTTTGAAACATATACTTTTGATGAAGGTGATGCAGCAAAGTATGACTTTAAGCATATTTACCTACCTATGCCTCAACTAAAAATCATCGATGAGATAGAAAGAACATCTGATTTCGATGTTTCTTTTGTCGGCGTGGATAAAGGAAGGAAAGAAAAGGTTCAGAAAATAAAAGGTGCATTAGATGGTTTTAAGTGCAATTTTATTGTTTTTGACAAGAAACCGTCTTATTCCTATGTTGAATACCTAACCGTGATGCTCAATACCAAATGTGTATTGGAAATGGTTCTTGATGGACAGACGTCTGATACTATGAGGGTTAAAGAAGCATTGTATGCTCGAAAAAAAGTAATCACGAATAATACGAGTCTTTATAATCACCCTTTATACTCAAAAGATAACTTTCTTATATTTGACTCTCTAAATGAACTTACTGGTAGTATGGAATACTTTATTTCTAGCGAGTTTGACGAATCAGTTTTGATTAAGCTTGAAGATTACACTGTTGATGGTTTTTATCACAAACTCCTATCTGGTAATGGCGAATAGACTCATTATGAAAAAAATCATACGCAAGATTAAGAAGCTAATATTCATTCGTGATCAAAAAAAACAGAAGAACTTCCTTTCTCGAAAATCAAACTTTACAGACACTCAATTTGAAGGCTGTAACTCTGTAGCAAGCGATTGTGATGTGAATGCTTCATATATTGGCTTCGGTACTTATATTGATACTCATTGTAATATGAACAATGTCAAAATAGGTCGTTTTTGCTCGATTGCTAATAATGTGAAAATTGTCCTAAATAACCACCCGGTTAATGATTATGTGTCGACTCACCCTTGCTTTCATCGAGCAGATCATCGATTGATGCAGAAACAAGGATTGGATTTTAACAAAGGTACTATTTACTCGCATACTAAGTATGTTGAGGAGCATTACCAAGTTGTTGTTGGATCCGATGTTTGGATTGGTGAAGACGTGAAAATATTCCCAGGAGTGACTATCGGGCATGGTGCAGTGATTGCAACAGGTTCTATTGTGACCAAAGATGTAGAAGCATTCAGTATTGTGGGTGGTGTTCCAGCGAAGGAAATTAAGAAGCGCTTTACTGAAGACGAAAGGGAAGCTCTTTTAATGGAACAGTGGTGGGAGTGGCCACTTGAAAAGATCAAAGAGCATCAAGGGGCCTTCATTAACATAAAAGATTTCAAACGATTGATTAGCTAGAGTTTTCTAATTAATCAATCGAGTCTATATGCCTACGTGTGGGTTTATACCTATATGTAGGTTAATAACCCACATATGGGTCTTGTCTGTTCCTACGTGTTTTTAACAACTTTAAAATCCACATGTACTGCTCAGGTTTCGGATTAACAAAACCTTCAACGACTTCATTCATTGCCCTAGCGTCTTGATGTTCATCGCCGGATAACTCAATGGGTGCTTTGATTTCAATTTCGTATTTACCCGTCTCAATATTATAGCTGGCAAAGGTTGGAACGATCTTCGCTCGGCTTACTTTTGCTAGTTTTCCAAGTCCAGGCAAGGTTGCTTTTTCAGTCGCAAAGAAGTCTGAGAATACACTTTGTTCTGGGCCATGGTCTTGATCTGGCAAGTAATATCCTAAGTAGCCATCTTTGACTGATTTGATAAAAGGCTTAATGCCGCCACTGCGATCATAAACTCGTCCGCCATACTGAACTCTTTGCTTGTGCATTAACCAGTCGGTCAGAGGATTTTTCTGGCTATTGGCCATCGCAGAAACGGGTAAGCCTCTTGAAGCTAAAAGGATCGCCGGAATGTCGATGCACCAAGAGTGAGGTACTAGCAAAATAGCACTTTGATTGTCTTGCTGTAGCTGCTGTAAGTGTTCTAATCCAATGATTTCTGAGTGCCTTTCAAGCCAACGTTTACTGCGTAATGATATAGCAGGAAAACCAAGTAAAAAGGCGCCAGCAGTTGTTAGGCAATTGGTTAGAATAGTTTCACGCTCTTGAACAGACTTTTCTGGAAAACAAAGCGCGAGGTTTATACGTGCCTTTTGTACTGAGCCACGTTGCTTCTTCGCCATTTTTGTCGCCACGAATTTTGCGATGGCTACTCGAATCGAGTTTGGCAGCAAAGAAATGGGCAGGCATAGGCATAGCCCGAGCCAAGTTCCCCAGTGTTTTGGTGATAAAAACGCACTGATGAATTTAGGGTTGTATGCTTTAGGATCGTAGTCGTCGCGTTGAGTTGTCACTGTAAACCTTTAACTGGCGATATAGATTGAACAAGCTAACAGTATACAGTTAGCTTGTTTTCGGGAGAGTGTAATCTAGCGATTAACTGACTGCATGTACTCGCTGACGCCTTCAGCAACCGATTTAAATTGAACATCGCAACCAGTATTACGCAACTTAGTTAAATCAGCTTGAGTAAACTCTTGGTAAGCGCCTTTCAAATGCTCAGGGAATGGGATGGTTTCAATCTGTCCCTTACCGTGATGTTTAATCACCGCTTTTGCGACTTCTTCAAATGATTCGGCATTACCTGTACCTAGGTTGAAGATACCTGATACGCCATTTTTTAAGAACCACAGGTTTACGGCCGCAACATCACCAACATACACAAAATCACGCTTGAAGGTTTCGCTTCCTGCGAATAATTTCGGGTTTTCACCTGCGTTCATTTGATTGTTTAGGTGGAATGCGACAGAGGCCATGCTGCCTTTGTGCTGTTCACGTGGACCGTAGACATTGAAGTATCTAAAACCAGTGATTTGAGAAAGCGTTTCGTTGTGCGCGGCTGCATCTGCAGTTAGGCGACGCACATAGTTATCAAATTGCTGTTTTGAATAGCCGTATACGTTTAGCGCGCCTTCGTACTGCGGCTCTTCGATAAAGGTATCGGTTTCACCATAAGTGGCAGCAGAAGAAGCATACAAGAAGGGGATCTCGCGCTCGATACAGTAATGCAGTAACTCTTTCGAGTATTCGTAGTTGTTTAGCATCATGTATTTGCCATCCCACTCTGTGGTCGCAGAACATGCACCTTCATGGAAAATAGCCTCAATATGACCGAAATCATCACCAGCCATAACTTGAGTTAGAAAGTCATCACGATCCATGTAATCGGTGATATCTAGATCAACCAGGTTCTTAAATTTTTTGCCATCTTTTAAGTTGTCGACAACTAGAATATCGTTGTGGCCTGCTTCATTGAGCGCCTTAACAATATTGCTGCCAATCATGCCTGCACCACCAGTTACGATAATCATATTTCTTCCTACTTTTTTGAATACAAACTCACACGAGTATAGCAAGGAACAAACGAAGCGAGCTAGCGGAATAATTCTTTAATTCTAGTGTGATATGATTGTGTTAATCTAGTCATTATTACTTATCTCAAACTCGAGTTTATGGAGGCTAGTATGATAGTTCTCTACTTTACGAGTTTGTGCGAAGGTCATCGCATGAGATTTATTGCGGTAGTAATTGACTCGGAGCTATTTGAGTTAATGAAACTTAGAGTTGGTGCTAATAGCTCAAACTCTACTTGAATAGCGAGCGACTGAGTTACACAATGAAAAGAGTTTTGTCACTTTATATTTTAGGGTTTTTATGAAGATATTAGTCACAGGCGGTGCTGGTTTTATCGGTTCTGCGGTCATTCGTCACATTATTAACGATACATCTGATAGTGTTATTAATGTCGATAAATTAACTTATGCAGGTAACTTAGAGTCTCTTGTTGAGCTTGAAGACCATGAGCGCTATGCATTTGAAGCGGTCGACATTTGTAATCGTACTGAACTAGACCGTATATTTGAACAGCATAAACCCGATGCGGTGATGCACTTGGCGGCTGAATCTCATGTTGACCGTTCGATTGACGGCCCTGCTGCATTTATCGAAACTAATATTGTTGGTACATATACATTACTTGAAGCGACTAGAGCCTATTGGAATGAACTCTCTGAAAGTGATAAAGCGGATTTTCGTTTCCACCATATCTCTACTGACGAAGTCTATGGCGACTTAGAAGGTACGGATGACTTGTTTACCGAGACGACGTCGTATGAGCCATCAAGCCCATACTCAGCTTCGAAAGCTTCTTCTGATCATCTCGTCCGAGCTTGGCTACGCACCTATGGTTTACCAACCGTCGTAACTAATTGCTCAAATAACTACGGCCCTTACCACTTCCCTGAAAAATTAATCCCATTGATGATCTTGAATGCACTCGATGGAAAACCTCTGCCAGTGTATGGCAACGGTATGCAAATCCGTGATTGGTTATTTGTCGAAGACCACGCTCGAGCGTTGTACAAGGTGGTCACTGAAGGTGAGGTAGGTGAAACCTATAACATTGGTGGTCACAATGAAAAAGCAAACATTGATGTAGTAAAAACGATCTGTACATTACTTGAAGAGTTGGTGCCCAATAAGCCAGACGGTGTGGGTAACTACCTTGACTTAATAACTTATGTCACTGATAGGCCTGGGCATGATGTACGCTACGCCATCGATGCGTCAAAGATTGAACGAGAATTGGGTTGGAAGCCAGAAGAAACTTTCGAATCAGGTATTCGTAAAACTGTCGAGTGGTACTTAGATAATAAACAATGGTGGTCACGAGTATTAGATGGCTCTTACGCTGGTGAACGCTTAGGTGTTTCTTCAGATTTAGTTGTAAATGGTAAGGTTGATAAGTAATGAAAGGGATTGTTCTTGCTGGAGGCTCAGGCACGCGGTTGTATCCACTCACTCGCGGCGTATCAAAACAGCTTTTGCCCATCTACGATAAGCCGATGGTTTTTTACCCAATCTCGACGTTAATGCTAGCTGGTATCAAAGATATTTTAATTATTACGACACCTGAAGATAACGCTGGTTTCCAACGCCTACTTGGTGATGGCTCAGATTTTGGCATCAACCTTGAGTATGCAATTCAACCAAGCCCAGATGGTTTAGCGCAAGCCTTTATCATAGGTGAAGAGTTTATTGGTGATGACAGTGTTTGTTTGGTGTTAGGGGATAACATCTTCTATGGTCAGGCTTTTTCTAGAACTCTACAAAATGCAGCTTCAAAAGAGTCTGGAGCAACTGTTTTTGGTTATCAAGTCAAAGATCCTGAGCGTTTTGGTGTGGTCGAATTTGACGAAAAAATGAGAGCTGTTTCGATCGAAGAAAAGCCTGATGTGCCAAAATCTAGCTATGCGGTAACTGGTTTGTATTTCTACGATAATCGAGTTGTAGAAATGGCAAAAAAAGTAAAGCCATCTCATCGAGGTGAGTTAGAAATTACCACTATCAATGAAATGTACCTAAACGATGGCTCACTGAATGTAGAGCTATTAGGTCGTGGTTTTGCGTGGCTAGATACAGGTACTCACGAAAGCCTTCATGAGGCTTCATCTTTTGTGCAAACCATCGAAAATGTACAAGGGCTAAAGGTTGCTTGTTTAGAAGAAATAGCTTGGCGTAATGGGTGGTTAAGTAGCCAGGATATATCAAACTTAGCAAAGCCTATGCTAAAGAATGAATATGGACAATATCTAGAGAGGCTTGTAAACAGTGAAAGCAACTAAGACTAAATTAAAAGACATTTTGATAATTGAGCCTAAAGTTTTTGAAGATGAGAGAGGCTTTTTTATGGAAAGCTTCAATCATTCAAACTTTGAAAAATTAATTGGCCGAAGCGTTCAATTTGTTCAAGATAACCACTCTAAATCAGGTAAGGCTGTGCTTCGAGGCCTGCATTATCAAATACAGCACCCGCAAGGCAAACTTGTTCGAGTTGTCCGTGGAAAAGTTTTAGATGTCGTGGTCGATCTACGGGCTGACTCTCCAACCTATAAACAGTGGCAATCGTTTGAACTGAGTCAGGAGAATAAGAAGCAATTATGGATCCCTGAGGGTTTTGCTCATGGTTTTCTGACGTTGACAGATGAAGTCGAGTTTTTGTATAAAACAACCGATTATTACTTCCCACAAAGTGAACGTTCTATTGCCTGGAATGATCCAGAATTAAAGATCGATTGGCAATTAGATGAAGAAAGTTTGATCGTTTCAGATAAAGACAAGAATGGGCTGCTACTTAAAGATGCTGAGCATTTCTAAAAAATAAGGCTTTATAAGATGACAACGCAATTATTTGTTCCAAAGTTTCGTGTTGATGAGTGTCTAGAGCATGTAAGAGAGTGCCTAGAAAAAGGCTGGACAGGAATGGGCTTTAAAACTGTCGAAATTGAGGATGAATGGAAAAAGTATACTAGCCTACCTCATGCTCACTTTTTGAGTTCAGCAACAGCGGGCCTTCACCTCGCATTTGAAGTCTTGAAGCGTGCGCATAATTGGAGTGATGGCGATGAAGTTATATCTGCATCTTTAACATTTGTCTCTACTAACCACGCTATTAAGTACGCTGGTCTAGAGCCTATTTTTGCTGATGTTGATGAGTACTTATGCTTAGACCCTCAGAGTATTGAAGAAAAGATAACAGATAAGACTAAAGCTGTTGTTTTTGTGGGGCTCGGTGGAAATACTGGTCAACTTGAAGCGGTGGCAAAGCTGTGTAAAGAGCGTGGGTTGGCTCTAGTATTAGATGCGGCGCACATGGCCGGGTCAAGGTTTGAGGGAAAGCACGTAGGTTATAATGCTGATGTCACCGTGTTTAGTTATCAAGCTGTAAAAAATATGCCTACAGCTGACTCTGGAATGATTTGTTTTCAGAACCCAGAATATGATGCGTTAGCACGTAAACTAACTTGGTTGGGTATTAATAAAGATACTTACGCGCGTACAGCCGCACAAGGTGCTTATAAGTGGAAATATGATGTTGAAGATTTAGGCTTTAAATATCATGGCAACTCAATTATGGCCGGTATGGCTTTAGTTGCACTTAAATACTTGGATAATGATAATTCTTATCGCAGACAGTTAGCTAAGTGGTATCGTGAAGAGTTATCTGAATGTGATAATGTAAAAATAGTTCCGATTGCTCAAGGGTGTGAATCATCGACACATTTACTTCAAATACGAGTTTCAAATCGAGATGAGTTACTAATCAAGCTAAATGAAAATGATATCTATCCAGGTGTGCATTATACAGATAATTCAGAGTACAAAATGTATGAAAAATCTGGTCGTTGCCCAAAAGCTTTGATAGCCAGTAATGAAATCATTTCATTGCCAATGCATATGGGCATAACAAGGCATGATGTAGTAAATGTAGTAAACATGGTGAAAAAGTACAGTAAATAAACTGTCTGCCATGTAGCTATAGCTAATTCGACCAGATGTGAACAGGTCGATCTATCTGTTTAGTGGCGATATACTGAACCACTAAACGGATAGGGATACTAATGCTAATGAAAACACGTGACAAGATTGTTTACGCAGCTCTAGAGCTTTTTAATGAGCACGGCGAGCGTAGTATTACGACCAATCATATTGCTGAACACATCGAAATCAGCCCCGGAAACCTCTACTACCACTTCCGCAACAAACAAGAAATTGTACGTGATATCTTTACTCTCTACTCGACAGAGTTACTTGAAAGATTTACTCCGATTCAAGGGCAGCAAGAAAGCCTGACGCTACTAAAGAGCTACTTAGATTCCATCTTCACGCTGATGTGGAAGTACCGATTCTTCTATGCGAACCTGCCTGAAATATTGTCTCGTGATGAAAAACTGCATCTTGATTACATGGCCGTTCAAGAAAAGCTGCAAACGAATCTTGTGGATATTATGAGAGTATTTGTTGAGTTGAATTTGCTAAAGGCAACAGATGCAGAAATGAAGTCGATGGTCACATCTCTTCACTTGATCGCATCAGGTTGGTTGGCGTATCAGTCGGCGATGTCCCCAAAAGCTCAAATTACTGAGCAAGTTGTGCATCAAGGAATGTTGCAGATGATCGCTACGGTTAAGCCGATTGCAACGACTCAAGGCTTTGAGCAACTGACATTGCTAGAAGATGGTGTGAGAGCGTTGAACTCTAAGTAGTCTGCTTAAAAAGTATATTTTAAGTAGTGCGTTATTCCCTACAGCGAGGGACGAGCGTGATAGTGAATCTTTTTATGTCGTGTTTCGAAAGGTGATTCACGGCAGTATGAGGTAGAGATTCCAGATATTTAGTTCTTCAATTCTGGAATGACTCAGTCTGATAAATGCGAGTTCAGAGGTTCCAACGACTTGGTTTTGCTTTTCTTCTCTCGGTTACTCGCATCCCGTATTTGCTCTTTATCGAACCAACCATCTTTTCGGGTTTTGAGCTTGGCTGTTTCTACGAATTTCAAAGTACAGCGATGGTCGGGTTTGTCCACCAGTGTCACCGGCGAGAGCTATCGCCTCACCCGCTTTAACCTTGTCACCTTCTTTCTTTAAAAGCGCTTGGTTAAAGCCATACAGTGTCATGTCGCCTTTACCGTGATCAAGCAGTACCACTAAACCATAACCACGCAAGTACTCGGCAAATACGACCGTTCCCGAGTATACGGATTTTACTTGTTGACCGTATTTCGCTTTGATCACCATGCCTTTCCAATTTACTTGACCAGTTTGGCGTGAGCCGTAGTTATGCAGAACTTTATCTTTGATTGGCCAAGGCAGTTTACCTTTACGTTTGGCTAAGCCATCCATAGGGACAGTATTGCGTCTCTCTCGTGCGGCTTTTTCTGCTTTCGCTATTTCGGCTTTTAGGCGAGTTTCATTACGTTGAAGTTCGGCTAAGTAATTTTTGTCGCCAGAGATGTTTTTCTTAATACTGCCGACGGTCTTTTTACGCTGTGTTTGGGTCTGCGATAGTTTGTTGCGCTTTGCTACCTGTTGATTTAACAGCGCTGCTATTTGTTCTTGCTCAAGTTGGCGTTGCTTATGGCTTTCTTCTAATTCAAGTTGAGTTTGTTCGATCGTTTTGATTGTTGCAGAACGCGCTTTGGCGAGGTGTTGGTAATAGTGACTAATGCGGTCTTCTTCAACGCCAGTATTTAAGATGTGAGAAGAGGCTTTGGCTCTGCTGGTCATGTAGTAAGTCTGAATCAGCTGCTCTAACTTGTCGGTATGGGCTTTTTTCTGTGTTGTAAGCGCTTTAATCTTATTATCTAAGCTAGCAACATTAGCATTGGCGGTATTGAGTTGTTTCTTACTTGTTTTAATGGCTTTTTCAAGCAAGGAGATAGAGAGCTCTTGTTGCTTGAGGTTTGCTTGTAAATTGTCGAGCTTCTTCTGTTGTGAGGATAGTGTTTTTTGTTGACGAGATATCTCACTCGACACACCTTTCAGCTCCCCTTTCGATGCGGCAAGTGGCGATGCAGAGAAAAGAACAGCGCAAAGGCTGGCAGATATCAAAAGAACAGTGCTAATTACTTGGACTGGTTTCATCATTATCGTCATGTTGCTCTTATTAGTTTTCAGCATCTGCTCTTAAGTCTTTCGTATCTTGGCTCATCGAACCTAGGGTCAGCTCTTATATTCCATCACCATGAATGAAATTTTGCGAGCGACCATTGAAGCCTTGGTCCATATCTAAAGATGGTTTATCTGTTTTCGGTTTTCCGACAATTTTTGCAGGAACGCCTGCGACTGTTGTATGAGGTGGTACGGCTTGTAGTACAACAGAGCATGAACCAATCTTCGCGCCTTCACCTACTTCAATGTTGCCGAGTATTTTAGCACCGGCCCCAATCATTACGCCTTCGCGGATTTTGGGGTGACGGTCGCCGCCTTCTTTACCAGTACCACCAAGGGTAACGTCTTGAAGGATCGATACATCATTTTCGACGACAGCAGTTTCACCAATCACGATACCAGTGGCGTGGTCGAGCATGATAGCTTTACCGATACGCGCGGCTGGGTGAATATCAACTTGGCAAGCAACTGAAATTTGGTTTTGTAGGTAAGTAGCAAGTGCGATACGCCCTTGTTTCCATAGCCAATTCGCTACTCGGTAACCTTGCAGAGCGTGGTAGCCTTTCAGATAAAGTAGAGGCATCGAGTACATCTCGACCGCAGGATCTCTATTTACCGTCGCGCAAATATCACAAGCTGCCGCATCGATAATCGATTGATCCTGCTTAAATGCTTGTTCAACCACTTCACGTACTGCCATTGCTGGCATTGAAGCCGTCTTTAGCTTGTTTGCTAGGATGTAGCTAAGGGCTGCGCCTAAACTTTCATGGTTGATGATCGTGGCATGATAAAAACTCGCAAGCATAGGTTCTTGCTCTGACTGCTGTCGAGCTTCCTTCACTATGCATTGCCAAACTTTTTGCTGTTCACAGTGTTTCATTTTTCCATCCATTCTTTTAAATCAGATACGCGTAGCGAGATGATAGATACGAAGAGCTTAGAAAAGCCAATTAGCGTAAATGAGATTCCAGATACTTCATTCTTCAATGACGAGCATTATATTAACGTCATCTTCAAGAGTGAGGAACGAGCGAGTTGGAGAACTTTGTTCGGGTCATTTACTTTATGCTATTCGCATCTTGATTACCCGTACCTTTAACTCTCTTCGTATCTCGCTTACTCTAATTTCGTATCTGCTCTTACTATCTTTCTGACTTTTTGTCTCTAGCAAGCAGATCTTGTGCTGCTAGGTGTGCATCTTTCCCTTGATACAACACTTGATAAATCTGTTCAACAATGGGCATTTCAACGCCCATACGCTCTGATAGTAACCAAACTTCTTTGGTGTTGCGATAACCTTCCACTACTTGGCCAATTTCTTCTTGTGCTGTATCTACATCTTTACCTGCGCCAAGTGCCAAACCAAAGCGACGGTTACGTGATTGGTTATCAGTACAGGTTAGCACTAGGTCACCCAATCCAGCCATGCCCATGAAGGTTTCTGGTTGCGCACCAAGAGCTGCGCCTAGTCGACTCATCTCAGCTAGACCGCGAGTGATAAGTGCAGTACGTGCATTGGCACCAAAACCAATACCATCCGACATGCCAGCACCAATGGCGATGACATTTTTCACTGCACCACCAAGCTGCATGCCAATAAAATCTGAATTTGCGTACACACGGAACGTTTTGCCACAGTGAATTTTTTCTTGAAGTTGCTCAAGGAATTCTGCATCAGGGGAAGCCACAGAGATTGCCGTTGGCATACCCATCGCTAGCTCTTTGGCGAAGGTAGGTCCTGATAGAACTGCTAACGAGTACCCATCACCAAGCACATCATGAGCGACATCTTTTAGCAGGCGACCAGTTTCCGGCTCTAAACCTTTAGTAGCCCAGCAGATACGAGAACAATCTGTTAAGTGAGGCTTAAGGCTATTTAAAACGATACCAAATACGTGGCTAGGGACGACAACAAGAAGATCACGACTTGCTGTTACTGCCTTCTCAAGGTCTGACTCGATGATCAGACTTTCTGGGAAGTCGATATTTGGTAGAAATTCATTATTTGCGCGCTCAGATTCGAGACGAGCCATGTGAACAGGATCATGCCCCCACAGAACAACGTTTGCACCGTTACGCGCTAGAGAGATAGCTAGAGATGTTCCGTAAGAACCTGCGCCAATTACTGCCATGGCGATCTCTTTGCCGTAAGCGTTTGTCGAGATTGTCGGGTGAGTTGTTTCTGTCATGCTTCCACCTAAAAATAATGAGGGAAATCGAAGAGTCTTGGAAAAGCTATCCACTAAAATCAGAGGAGCTTTCAATTTTAGTACAGTGTAAAGAAAAAATGCACATCGCAGAAGTTGCGATGTGCACTTAAAAGCTAACTAGCGCTTGAATCGTTAGAGTTAAGCTCTACTTTGAGACTTAAGCTTGTTCGCCTTCAGCTTGTTGAGCTTGGTTTTGTAGGTAGTTCATGAACAAAGCATCAAAGTTAACTGGTGCTAGGTTCAGTTGTGGGAACGTACCTTTAACCACTAGGCTAGAAATCGTTTCACGAGCGTATGGGAACAGGATGTTCGGGCAGAATGCACCTAGGCAATGAGCTAGTTGGCCAGCTTCCATTTCGCTTGCAGAGAAGATGCCGCCTTGTTGAACTTCACAAAGGAATGCAGTGTCTTCTGCGTTTTTAACCGTAACCGTTAGACGTAGGATTACTTCGTACACGCCTTCGCCAAGTTCACGGCTTTGAGTGTCTAGGTCCAGTTTTACATCTGGGTTCCACTCTTTTTGAAACATGTCTGGAGAGTTTGGCGCTTCGAAAGATACGTCTTTTAGGAAGATACGTTGGATTGCGAAGTTCTGTTGTGCGTCTTGTTGTGCTGCTTCAGCCATTTTCTTGTCCTTAAAAATTTATAATTAGGTTTCGTTCGCCATCTCTGTTGAACAAAACCTTAAAGTCATATTCGTTTAGTTAGGTCAGCTTACCTTTAACTACTTTTTACCTTTCACCAAAGGTAGGTTAGCTTCGCTCCAAGCCACTAAGCCGCTTTTCAGCACGCTTACGTTTTCGAAACCAGCTTTAACCAGTAGGTTAGCGCTTTCTTGAGCTGTTTGACCTGTCTTACATACTACGATGATTGGGTCGGCTTTGTGGCTTTCAAGGCTACCAAAGCTATTTGCTTTGATATCTGACGGCAAAATGTGAACTGCGTCAGTAATATGGCCCTTTTTGAACTCATCCTTAGTACGAATATCAACCACAACACCGTTTTCACGATTAATCATGTGTGTGGTTTGCGCTGCCGTGATCTCTTTGTAAGCGGCGTTTGATGTCTTGATAACGTTCGCAATGATGGCAACAACCAAGCCGATCCATACGATGGCTAAAATCATATTCTCTTGAACAAATGGAACTAACTCTTGCATATCTTGAACTCTTATTCGTTATTGGGCGAAAAATTATAGGGTAGGAGTATAGCGAGGTTTTGGGTTTGGTGTATATAGAGCCGAAGTCATAGTTAGGTTCTTACCATTTAGACCTCAAAGCCATTACTGTGATTGGTAAGAGGAGAAATAGAATTTTTTTTGCTTCCTACTGAGACATTGGAGATAATAACATAAGTATTAAGCCATTCCTGTATATGCGTAGTGTGATTTCGCCTGATTATCAAAGGGCGGTAGCATGCCTATTTTTTGAGGTGGCTAAAATTTAAGGTGTCAGGAATTACATAAATGTTTGAAGCTGAAAAAGAAAAAAAATTTTTTGAGATGGATAATGTCATTCAAAATTTTGCTTGGGGTAGTAAGTCTTCGTTTAATCAGTTATTTGATATAGATAACATTGGCGATGAACCACAAGCTGAAATGTGGATGGGGGCTCATCCAAATGGGTGCTCAAAGGTTCAAAGTAGCGACTTAAAAGTATTATTGTCTCAATTGATTGATGTTCACAAAGATGAGTTTCTATCAAAGCAGATAAGTGAGAAATTTGGAGAGTTACCGTATCTATTTAAAATTCTAGCCGCTGAAAGTGCACTGTCTGTTCAAGTGCATCCGAGTAAAGAGGAAGCTGAGCTTGGTTTCCACAAAGAAGAGCAAGCTCAGGTTCCTCTTTCAGCTCATCACAGGAATTATAGGGATTCGAATCACAAACCTGAACTGGTTTATGCTTTAACTTCTTATCAAGCTATGAATGGTTTCCGAGCAATCCCTGAGATTATTTCACTATTTTCAGGTGTTGGGGTTCCACAGTTAAGTGAGTTGCTTGAACATTTTAATGCAAACCCTTCTTCAGAAGGACTTCGTGAGTTTTTTGTAGGTATCCTCTCACTGGAAGGGGATAACAAAGTCGAAGCCGTCGACTCATTAGTTTCCCAAATTGAGGATAATGTAACCCAAGAGTTGTCTTCACTAATCTTAACATTGTCAGATCAGTATCCTGGTGATGTCGGCTTGTTCACCCCATTAATGCTCAATGTCATTACTTTGGAACCTGGAGAGGCGATGTATTTAGATGCCAGAACGCCCCATGCCTATTTAAAAGGGACGGCATTAGAAGTTATGGCTAATTCTGATAATGTTCTTAGAGCAGGTTTAACCCCTAAACACATTGATGTTCAAGAACTTGCTAGTTGTACTCTTTTTGAGGAAAAGCCGTTTGATGCGCTAAAGTTAGCGCCGATAAGTGAGAATGGTGTTCTCACTTATCCCGTTCCGGTTCCTGATTTCAGATTCTCTGTTTATGAAAACCCGAATAATGAGCTTGTTTGTCCAGAAAGTGCCGAGATTTTATTGCCGTTGGATGCTGAACTGACGTTAACTCATGACTCTGGTGAGGTTGTGAAGTTGAAAAAAGGAAAGTCAGTTTTCATACCAGCATATGTTGATGAATATCGTATATCTTCGAAAGGAAATGTAGCTAAAGCTCATTGTTAATCCAGCGTATGACAACCAACTGTTAAGTAGTTTGGCGCTGTTTTTAAGCAATTTATTGTTATCCCTTGCTCTGACAACGAAGCAGGGGCCAAAGTATTGATTACAAATTAAAGAAGAAAAATTATGTTTATACCTGTCATTATGGCTGGGGGTTCTGGCTCTCGTTTATGGCCTCTGTCGCGTTCAGCGTTTCCAAAGCAATTTTTAGCGCTAGATAATCACAATTCATTAACGATGTTGCAGTCCACCTTAGATCGAATTAGTGGTATGTCGGCTTCTGAAGCGATCATTATTTCTAATGAGGACCATCGTTTTGTGGTTGCGGAGCAACTTCGTACTTTTGGGCAGGAAGCTCGTATTATCTTGGAACCGGCAGGGCGAAATACAGCACCGGCTATTGCATTGGCTGCAATGCAAGCTATGGCGCATGGTGATGATCCTGTGATGCTTGTTCTAGCCGCTGACCACATAGTACAAGATACGGAAGCGTTTCAAGATTCAATTCGTAAAGCTCAGGTTGTTGCAGATGCTGGTAAGTTAGCAACCTTCGGTATAGTACCAACTGCACCTGAAACGGGGTATGGCTATATTAAGCGAGGATCTAAAGAAGGTGATGCAGCTTATGTTGTAGACAAGTTTGTTGAAAAACCTCAACTAGAAGTTGCTGAACAATACGTTGCAAGTGGAGAGTACTATTGGAATAGCGGATGCTTTATGTTCAAAGCAAGTATTTTTCTTGAAGAGCTTAAGAAATATTCACCAGAAATTCATGAGTGCTGTTTAAAAGCAACAAATGGCACGACAGAAGATATGGACTTTATTCGTGTAGATAAGAGTGAATTCTTAAAATGCCCGGATGATTCGGTTGATTATGCTGTAATGGAGCGCACCGACAAGGCTGTAGTCGTTCCAATGGATGCAGGCTGGAGTGACGTTGGTTCATGGTCCGCGTTATGGGAAGTTTCAGAGAAAGATAGCTCTGGAAATGTGATTCATGGAGATGCGATAACAGAGGATACTGAAGGGTGTTACATTTACGCTCCGAATAAACTGGTAGCTTCTGTTGGAGTAAAAGACATCGTTGTCGTGGAGACCAAAGATGCAGTTTTGGTCGCTCACAAAGACAATGTTCAACAAGTGAAGAAAATTGTTGAGCATCTGAAGGCCGAAAACCGAGCTGAATTCAGAGAGCATAGAGAAGTTTACCGCCCTTGGGGTAAGTCTGATGCAATTGATGGTGGTGACCGATACAAGGTGAATCGTATTACCGTACAACCAGGTAAAAAACAATCACTCCAGATGCATTATCATCGGGCAGAACACTGGGTCGTTGTTTCTGGTACTGCCAAAGTAAGTAGCAATGGCGAAGAACAAATTATCTCTGAAAATCAGTCACTCTACATTCCAGTTGGCGTAAGTCATATGGTTGAAAACCCGGGTAAAATACCACTCGAGCTTATTGAAATACAATCAGGTTCATACCTAAACGAAGACGACGTAGTACGTTTAGAGGAAAGTAAATAATGACAAAGTTAACATGCTTCAAAGCTTATGATATTCGCGGTCAGCTAGGCTCAGAACTCGATAATGACATCGCGTACCGAATCGGCCGAGCTTACGGTCAGTTTTTAAAAAGTGAAAGTGCAGATGAAAAAACCATTGTTGTTGGAGGTGATGTTCGTCTTACGAGTGAAGAACTGAAACTCTCTTTAGCTAACGGTTTGATGGAGGCGGGTGTTCACGTTCTAGATATTGGCTTATCAGGTACGGAAGAAATCTACTTTGCTACCTTTCATCTAGGTGTTGATGGTGGTGTAGAGGTTACAGCTAGTCACAACCCTATGGATTACAATGGTATGAAGCTTGTTCGTGAAGGAGCAAGACCAATTAGTGGTGATACTGGGTTACGAGATATTCAAACGTTAGCGGAAAACAATGACTTCATTGACGTTGCTGTTAAAGGAACCTACAAGCAAATTAATGTTTTGAAAGAGTACACCGATCATTTGATGGGATATATTACGCCAGCTAATATCAAACCGATGAAACTGGTGATCAACTCTGGTAATGGCGCTGCAGGGCACGTGATTGATGCTCTTGAAGAGCGTTTTCAAGCACTGAATATTCCGCTGGAACTTATCAAAGTTCACCATGAGGAAAACGGTAACTTCCCTAACGGTATCCCAAACCCATTATTGCCAGAATGCCGTGCAGATACAGCAAATGCCGTAAAAGAACATAAGGCTGATATGGGGATCGCCTTTGATGGTGATTTTGACCGTTGTTTCTTATTTGATGAAAATGGCGACTTTATCGAAGGGTACTATATTGTAGGTTTACTCGCAGAAGCGTTCTTACAAAAAGAGAAAGGCGCGAAAATTATTCATGATCCTCGCTTATCTTGGAACACTATTGACGTTGTCTCCAAAGCGGGCGGTGTTCCTGTAATGTCGAAAACCGGTCATGCCTTTATCAAAGAGCGAATGCGTAAAGAGGATGCCATTTACGGTGGAGAGATGAGTGCGCATCACTATTTCCGTGATTTCGCGTATTGCGATTCAGGTATGATTCCTTGGTTGCTAGTAACCGAGCTGTTGTCAGTTAAAAGCATGAAGCTTTCAGAAACGGTTTCAGAGCGTATCAGCGCATACCCTTCATCTGGCGAAATTAACTCTAAGCTAGATAATCCACAAGAATCAATTGCTAAGGTTTTAGAGTCATACAAGTATGATGCCTTAGTTTTTGATGAGACGGATGGAATTAGTTTAGAGTTCGCTGATTGGCGCTTTAATTTACGTTCTTCAAATACTGAGCCTGTTGTGAGGTTAAATGTTGAATCTCGATCAGATATCGAGTTAATGGAAGAAAAAACTAAAAAAATACTAGATTTGTTAAAGGCCAGTCATTAATGAAAGGGTTATTATTAGCAATTTATAATTACAGAGGCTTTATTGTTGCTAGTGTTAAGCGAGACTTTCAGTCTCGCTATCAAACGAGTATGTTAGGCGCTGCTTGGTTGATATTACAACCTTTAGCAATGATACTTGTATATACATTAGTCTTTTCTCAAGTAATGAAAGCTAGGCTTCCTGGCGAAACTGGCCCATATGCTTATAGTATTTACCTTTGTGCTGGTGTTTTAACGTGGGGGCTGTTTGCAGAAATAATAGGCAGGAGTAAAGGCGTTTTTATCGATAATGCTAATCTACTGAAAAAAATGTCTTTTCCGAAAATATGCTTGCCTGTAATAGTTGTTATATCATCAACAATTAACTTTTTTATTATTTTCTCCTTATTTATTATTTTCCTGCTATCAATTGGTCAATTCCCAGGCAGTCTTATTTTCGATTTCTTAATTGTATTGACTCTGCAAATTATACTAGCTTCTGGGATTGGGATTATTGTTGGTATTTTGAATGTTTTCTTTCGAGATGTAGGACAATTTGTTGATGTGTGTCTTCAGTTCTTATTTTGGTCTACGCCTATTGTTTATGCTATTGATATAATATCTGATGAATTACATTCAGCCATAATGCTAAACCCAATGGCTAGACTAGTATCATCTTATCAAGAAATATTTGTACACAAGCAGTCGCCAGATTGGCAACTTTTATTTCCTGTATTAATTTTTGCGATATTTTGCTGTTTAGTAGGTCTAACTTTATTTCGTAAACATTCTTCAGATATGGTAGATGAATTGTAATGGGTAAAATCACAGTTAACAATGTTGGAAAAGCATATAAATTATATAACTCAAGGTTTGCTCGGTTTATTGAATGGATATCGCCATTTACTAAACACAAATTGAAATGGATTTTAAGTGATATCAATTTTTCTATTGAACCTGGAGAAGCCGTTGGTGTAGTTGGTATTAATGGTGCGGGTAAAAGTACACTACTAAAAATGATAACGGGAACAACTCAACCTACTGACGGAGATATCATGGTTGAGGGGCGCATTGCTGCGTTACTTGAACTTGGTATGGGCTTTCACCCTGATTTCTCTGGGCGACAAAATGTATATATGGCAGGGCAGCTTCAAGGGCTTACCAGTGAAGAGATAGACTCATGCTTCTCTGAAATTGAAAGCTTTGCCGATATTGGTGATTATATCGATCAACCAGTTAGGGTATATTCAAGTGGGATGCAAGTTCGATTAGCATTTGCTGTTGCAACTGCAATTAGACCAGACATACTCATTGTTGATGAAGCACTATCCGTTGGAGACGCTTCTTTCCAACGCAAATGCTTCCGTAGAATCGAGGAATTTCAAGATAAAGGTACTACCTTACTTTTTGTGACTCACGATATTGAAAGTATGAAACGGATTTGTGATAAAGGCCTTTTATTAAACAACGGGAAATTGGCAGCCTTTGGAGATGCAAAAAGTGTTGCTGATCAGTATGAAAAAGAACTATTTAACTCCGATAATGAAATTGACAGTTTAGATGAAATAGACAGT
>NZ_AJZM02000322.1 GCF_000272405.2 Vibrio tasmaniensis 1F-187 | reverse complement strand
ACATAATAGGAATAATGAACACCGATTTTTTCTCCCCTAAGTTTGTAAGTAAGGGGAGGGCTTATTTGTTGAATTGGGCAGTAATTAATTCTCTAAGTCTATGTTAATGTGATTAAAAACTAATGTATGACTAGGTGTTATAAAAAATGGCCACAATCGCGTATCTGAAAATTGAAAGTGTTAATAGAGGTTGCCTATCGTCGGGGTGCAATACACCGGCATCAATGGGGAATGGTTTTCAAGAAAACCATGAGGATGAAATCACAGTCCTTTCATACTCTCACAATGTCGCTTGGGACAATCGTTCTATTCATCTCCGGTGCAGATAATAAAAAAAATCGACAAGTCCAGTCCTGTTTTAGCTCAAGCTTGCTCTGATGGGGATGAATTGATGTGTACATTAACCTTTTTATAGACATGCGCCTAATGGTGGAGCTCAAGAAGCTTTTTATGAGGTCACTTTAATTGGTGCATTGATCCGTAATATCCGCTCTGATATGCCTCACGTTGTTAGCTCTTGAGTTGGAAATGCAGGAGAATATTTCTATTTCTTATCGAGATATTCAGTGGAAGCATTTGGCTGCGACAACTTCTGCTTTTTCTTCATGGCTTAAAGTTAAGGATATGGCTCGTGGTTAATTCTGTTCTTAATTCAAGAGAAGGTCTTGATGAGGGAACTTGGTTACTAGAGCAAGAAGTTAGCCTTGCTATTACCGCTGTTTTATCCTCTTTAGGGCAGATGAATCTCGAGTATGATGTCCATTCTCAAGCCGTTAGAGAGTTCAGTCAGGCGTTTAATGTGGTTCTAACCTCTTATCGTAAAGGTAATATTAATTACGATATGGCTCACAGCTTAATTAATAAAATCAAACTCGGGTTTATTGATGGTAGCCAGGCTCTCCAAAATAGAGAGATAAATAGAAAAATACGTAATGAACAGAGAGCAGAGCAGAGAGAACAAGACGGAACCAGTGCTAGCTATCGAAGAAATATGCGTGTTAATAATCAATCATTTAACGTTCGATTTATGGCCAGTTGTGCCAATACAGAATGCTTGATGCGAAATGCTAACATCGATATGGAAGATGATGCGTTTCAGGATTATATTGAGGCAGCGACGCAAGATAAACGTTCGGATGTAATGCAGGTAATCGGTGTGGCATTGATTGTTAATCCTTATCTAGTTCCGCTACAAAGAATAGTTTTGGCTGATGTTGCTGAATCTGCTACTAAAGGTAATTTTGATCCTGCTTTAGCATATGCGATGGGATCTGGAGTTGCTTATAGGTTAAGGCTTCTCAACTTTTCTAATCGAACTCAAGCTACATCCGAAAGCGTTGCTAGCTATTTTTCTGGGAATGTTTTAAGCGATGATAAGTAAAGAAAAAATATGGAAATATTTAAATATATCTGATGAACATTTGCTTTGTGCTTTGTTTTAGGGTTGTTTTTTTTTCGAGGTGATGCCTTAAATATTGCTGTTCTATGGATTGTGGCCTTTATATCGTCAGGTTTGGGTCTTCGTCGTTATTGTAAAGGTAAAGGGATGATGAGATATGGTGTCATTCATAACGTAGACGCTGATGATCATGATGCAATGTTAAGTTCTTATTCTTCTCACCGATGGTCTATGTTTTTATGTACCATCGGGTGTGTTGCTTTCACTATATATCAACTGTATCAAAACTTTATTTAACTTAAATACTTAAATCCGCACCCAGATTCAGACACAAGAACGGCTCCCGATTG
>NZ_AJZM02000321.1 GCF_000272405.2 Vibrio tasmaniensis 1F-187 | reverse complement strand
TTGTTGGCCAATATCGATACCAATGGCTTTTAATCGTGCTTTGTGTTCGTAAAATTGAGCCTGTTTTAATAGGCCTTTTAAATCAGCTCCGTGTTGCCACATAGTGAAATAGCTCATGGTTGTATTGGCTTTCCGTAAAGTATCGACAGCGCCAGAAGCTAGTAATTGATGAGCAATTGATTCATGTTCGTCGTGTGATATCTGTATCGTTTTCATAGCATTCTCAATGTCT
>NZ_AJZM02000320.1 GCF_000272405.2 Vibrio tasmaniensis 1F-187 | reverse complement strand
TTGAAGTGGTTATCTAGGCTATCTTCGTCTTTAATTACCGCTGCTGAACCGCCTTCTGCTGCCACCGTGTGCGAACGCATTGGGTAAACTTTAGAAATCAGTGCAACTTCCAATTCAGGATTAGCTTCAGCTGCTGCAATTGCTGTACGAAGACCAGCGCCGCCTGCGCCGATGACTGCGATATCTGTGGTAATTGTCTTCACAGTTATTCTCCAGTGTGATGCGGAGTATTCCGCTTGTTATTATAAAAAGCTTATTGGTAGTACTTACTAATTGGCGTTACTTACTAATTAATAGTACGTAAACGGCATCAACCGTTTATTACCCCTAAGCCTTAAGTGGTAGGTTCAGTGTAAGAGAGGAAGGTATTCGAAAAGTTGATGCATTTGGGTTTTTAGGTCGGTAGTGCATATGGAGGCATAGAATTTATAGGTTATGTGACTGCAATCACGGCAATGAATTGTTTGTCTCGTCCTAAAATACGTTGA
>NZ_AJZM02000319.1 GCF_000272405.2 Vibrio tasmaniensis 1F-187 | reverse complement strand
AGAGTCGGTGTATCCCCTTGAACTGGTGGTGTTTCTGTTTGCATATAATGATCCATCCTTGCGATATGTCTATGCCTAAGAGTGTACATACCAAACCATTATTCTTCAATTATCTGAATAAAATTTGATCTTTTTTACTATTCCAATAATATAAATATAAATTATGGAACAATTAATCTCAATAAATGGAATTTAAGATGAAGGCGATTGAACGGATTATTGATAAGGCTCACTTAGATCGTAAGCGAGTGGTTTTGAGTGAAGCTGAGGACCCGCGAGTACTAGCAGCCGCAAGAATGGCGATAGACAAACAGCTCGCTCACATCACCCTAGTAGGGGATGAACCAGCGATCATCGCTGCTGCAGAATTACATCACATTGATCTTGTAGGCATTCACATTGTTTCCCCACAAGCGTCATCACTCAAAGAAGTCCTCGCTGAGCGGTTGTATACATTAAGAAAAGCGAAAGGTATGACTTACGATGATGCGCTAGAGCTGGTTCTAGACTCACTCGTTTTTGCCAATTTGATGGTCAGAGAGGGGCTGGTGGATGGCACAGTTAATGGTGCGGTTTATACCACGTCTGATGTGGTGCGAGCTGCGCTTCAGATTATCGGCCCCGCGCCAGACAGTGAATTGGTGTCCAGTTTTTTTCTGATGATGTTGTGTGAGCCTTTCCATAATCTTAAAGGCGGCATGATTTTCAGTGACTGTGGGTTGGTGATTAACCCTAATGAAACCGAGCTAGCATCGATTGCAGTGGCCGCATCAAACAGTGCTCAAACGCTACTGATGGAAGAACCTAAAGTCGCAATGCTGTCGTTTTCGACCAACGGTAGTGCCAAGCATGAATCGGTCGATAAGGTTCGTAACGCGGCTCAGTTAGTGAAACAACGTTGTCCCGGAATCGCCGTCGATCAGGATGTTCAACTCGATGCCGCGATTGTGACTGAGATTGCCGCGAAAAAGCTGCCAGATTCAGAGGTGAAAGGTCAATCGAACGTGTTGATATTTCCCAATTTAGAAGCCGGTAATATTGGTTATAAGCTTGCGGAAAGGTTAGGTGGGGCAGTTGCGATTGGTCCACTATTACAAGGGTTGAATCAACCTGCGAATGACTTATCAAGAGGGTGTAACGCACAAGACATCTTTAATGTGATCGCGGTGACCGCGGTACAAGCACAGCAAGGAAAAACAGCAAATTCAAAGACTGACGTGGCGGCTGATTCTGAAAAAAGAGATGAATCGACATTTGATTTTAGATACTAAAATCTAGCTCCTGAAGCTGATACTCACATTCAAATCAACCCCCAAAAACAACCTAACTAGGACTGCTGATGGAGTTACCTGTTTTACTCGCTATTCTTGCCACCATCGCGGTGGGTACCTATTTTCAAACTGTCACCGGATTTGGCCTCGGTATCATCGTGATTGGTTTAACGGTTAGCCTTAATCTGGTTTCCTTACCCGTTATAGCCGCTGTGGTCAGTATTGTGACCTTGTTCAATTGCTTGGTCGCATTGATGGGTAAGCCACTGCTTGGGGAACTCAAGATTCTGGTGGTGTTGGTCATCGGTATTATTCCCGGCGTTTCGATGGGGGTGTACTTGCTGGACGAGTTAAGCGATTCGGCAACGCATATTCTCCGAGGACTATTGGGTGCGATGGTGCTATTCGCAGGTTTGAGTTTTATGGGCTTTGTTGCGTAATTAAA
>NZ_AJZM02000318.1 GCF_000272405.2 Vibrio tasmaniensis 1F-187 | reverse complement strand
CTTCCAGTTGGTTGTTTTGTAACGAGGCTTAGGCATAGGGCTACGAGAGAGGGTGGAGGTAGCTGATCAGATCGTAGGTTCTTGATTTAGTTACATTGAATTACGCAACAAAGCCTTATCGACCACAGCTCCACCCCAGGCACTGATTCATTTTACCTTTCACTTTTCGATGACTTTGCTCAACTATATTGTTCAGATATTTAATTTGACACACTTCAATCAAGTTGAGTATTTTTCCCATCAGCCAGAGTTGAACATTAACATTATGCAACGCTAACGCGTTGGCACCACTCTTATCGCTAACCACTTTTCCTGGTAAACCATTATAGCAGATTGCCTTGGTAAAGAAGGCGCGAGCCGCTTTCTCATCACGGCGTTTGCAGAG
>NZ_AJZM02000317.1 GCF_000272405.2 Vibrio tasmaniensis 1F-187 | reverse complement strand
CGCCTGCCAGGGTGGAACTGGCTCCCTCATCTGATTTCCCATCAGCCAGAGTTAAACATTGACATTATGTAACGCTAACGCGTTGGCACCACTCTTATCGCTAACCACTTTTCCTAGTAAACCCTTATAGCAGATTGCCTTGGCAAAGAAGGCGCGAGCCGTTTTCTCATCACGGCGTTTGCAGAGTAAAAAATCAATGAAATGACCGTGCTTCTCAACGACTCGATAGTAATATTTCCACTGACCTTTGACGTTAATGTATGTCTCGTCCATTCGCCACGCAGAAGCGACTGGCTTCTTTATTTACGTGCCTGGTGCTCAAGCAGGGGAGCGTATTTAATGACCCAACGGTTCAATGTTGAGTGGTCAACACTGATGCCGTGCTCAGCTAACACCTCTTTAATTTCACGGTAGCTCAGCTTGTAGGAAACACAGTAACGAACGGACTGTAGTCTGATCTCAGAAGGCTTTGTTGCGTAATTAAA
>NZ_AJZM02000316.1:7976-29651 GCF_000272405.2 Vibrio tasmaniensis 1F-187 | reverse complement strand
ACTGAATTACGCAACAAAGCCAACTAAATGTTCGAAAACTTGTTTTTTTATACAATAAATTGTTATTACATATAAATTGTAAATGACCAAGCTTTCTTTAAGTCGCTGTATTTGTTGCCTTTATAGGGTTGGCATGATGTTTGTATTAGTTGAATCAGTCGCGGTGATAAGCGATTTGGTGAATTAATGACTTATAAAATTTAAAAAGGAAATATCGATGCCAACTCCAGCATATATGTCTATCAATGGTGAAACACAAGGTCACATTACTAAAGATACTTACTCTGCAGATTCTGTAGGTAATACTTGGCAAGAAGCTCACGTTGATGAGTTCCTAGTTCAAGAACTTGATCACGTACTAACAGTTCCACGTGACCCACAAAGTGGCCAACCAACAGGTCAACGTGTTCACCGCCCTGTAGTAGTAACTAAAGTACAAGACCGTTGTTCACCTCTGTTATTCAACGCATTAGTGTCTGGCGAAAAGCTTCCAGAGTGTGTAATCCGTTTCTACCGTACTTCAGTACAAGGTAAGCAAGAGCACTACTACTCAATCAAGTTAATTGATGCACTACTTGTAGATATCCAAACTCGTATGAATCACTGTCAAGACGCTGCAACTTCAGATCGTGTAACTGAAGAAGTACTTAAGCTGACTTACCGTGCAATCGAAGTCACTCACGAAAACTGTGGTACTGCTGGTAACGATGACTGGCGTGCTCCACGCGAAGCTTAATCGCTTTTCGTGAACAACAAAGGGTCAACAATTGCTGTTGGCCCTATTTCTATTATTAGTATCAGGTAAAAGATATGGTGAATGACGTAGAATTTAAGTTTGAACTGCAAGGCTCTGAGCATGATTTCCGTGTTGAAAGCTTTCAGGTAATCGAAGAGCTTTCCAAGCCTTTTCAAATCAGCCTATCATTACTTTCACTTGATCCTGATATCTCATTTGACGCACTCATCCGTAAACCAGGTAGTTTGACTCTATACGGTCAAGGCGTCAGTTCTGCGAGATGTTTTCACGGCGTGGTAAATGAGGTGCGTTACCTTGGATCGGGCAGGAGATTCTCTCGTTACCAATTGACTCTAGTTCCACAAGCTTGGTTTTTGAGCCAAAGACAAGACTGCCGTATTTTTCAACAGAAATCAGCGTCGGCAATCATTTCTGAAGTTTTAGATGATGCGTCAGTAACTGATTATCGATTAGAGCTGTCAGGCGTATATCCTTCAAAAGAATACGTGCTCCAATATCGAGAGACAGACCTTGAGTTTGTTCAACGAATTCTGGCAGAACACGGAATGTGGTACTACTTCGAGCATACAGAAGCTAACCACACGATGGTGATTGTCGATAGCAATGACGCAATAGCTGAGTTATTGAACACGCCACTGAACGGGTCTTATTTGGGGCCAATTGTTTACCATGCTGATGGTGGTGGTGTTGCAGACCGCGAGCATATCTCAGACCTTGAACTCGTGAATAGAGTGAAAACCGGCCACGTTACTTACACTGATTATAACTACGAGTTTCCGAAAATTCCTCAGGAAATGAGCAGCTCTGGTGAACTTGATTTAGACCTGAAATTGTTCGATTTCCCAGGGCGTTACGTGGACCCAGCAATGGGGCAAGTAAGATCAAATGAATGGATGTCGGAGCATGTTGTTGACAATCAACAAGTAGAAGCAAGCAGTAATGTCATGAGATTGGCTTCTGGATACAGTTTTAGTGTCAGCGAACATCCACGCTCAGCAATCAATCGTGATTACCTCATGTTATCGGTAATGCATAGTGGCCACGATCCTCAGGTTCATGAAGACGAAACTAATGGCTTGCCGACCACATATCACAACCAGTTTGCGTGCATTCCTAGACATGTTGAATTTAAGGCTCCAAAACTTGAAGCTCCTTTAGTTGAAGGTACACAAACAGCGGTTGTTGTTGGCCCTGCAGGCGAAGAGATCTATACAGATAAGCTTGGGCGAATCAAAGTCCAGTTCCATTGGGACCGTTATGGAGAGAGCGATGAGCATTCAAGTTGCTGGATTCGTGTTAGCCAATCAATGGCAGCACCAACTTGGGGAGCAGTATACTTACCTCGTATCGGCCATGAGGTGGTGGTTACTTTCCTAGAAGGCGATCCAGACAGGCCTTTAGTGACAGGTGCTGTTTATAACGGGCTTCATTATCCTCCTTATTCGTTACCAGAGAATAAAACACGTACGACATTCCGAACTCAAACGCATAAAGGGACTGGCTATAACGAGTTGAGCTTTGAAGATGAAGCCAATCAAGAAGAAGTCTACATTCATGCGCAAAAGGACATGTCGACCAAGGTTTTAAATAACCGCTATCGCGATATAGGCCAAGATGAATTCTTGAAAGTGGCGCGCCATCAGACGAACGATGTTCATGGTGATCATAAAGAGACAATCGATGGCCATAAGACTACCCAAATTAACAGTACGTTTACTGAAACTGTCGAGCAAGACGTATCGGTTACTTACAACGCTAATGAAACTCAATATGTAAAGAACAACTCTGATCTAGAAATTGGAGATAATCAAATTACCAAGATTGGTAAGAATGATGACTTGGATGTGGGTGAAAACAGCAATTTAACGGTAGGCGCATCAAAAAGCTCTGATATTGGTGCCGATGATAACCAAACGGTTGGTGGCAACTTGACTGTGTCTGTGAAAGGGAACACGTCATATAAAGCCGATGGTGCGACCCAGATCATAAGCGGTGACAAGATTGTACTGAAAACGGGTGGTTCGTCATTAGTGATGAATAGCGACGGTTCTATTAAGCTGTCAGGTTCTTCAATAACCATTGAAGGAAGTGACAAAGTTGTAGTCAAAGGTGGCAACGTAGCGGTCAATTAATGATGGAAAAACAAATCCCAATAATACAAACCATCACCGAACAGCAAGCCGAATTATCGGCTTGCTTTTCACGTTTTGGAAGAATCTTATCGATCAATGAGTCTATGAATGGAGTACGAGTCGACTTTGAAGGCAACTCGTTACAGCAGCCAATTAATGCAAGGTTGGGGCGAGGCTTTAAATTAGTTGAGTTACAATTTGCTATAGATAACAAACTTTCATGTCGCATTGAGTTCCTAAATAACGACGTTAACCTTCCTTTAGTCACAGATATCTTTTTCTCCATTCTTGAGGAGTCGGATGAGTTTGTGCTGAGAGCAAAGAAAATGGTTATTGAAACGGAACAAGAGTTAATTGTGAGAAGTGGCGAAACCGAAACTCGCTACAGCGGCCGTGATGGTCGAATTACCACCAAAGCCAAATATGTGACTTCTCAAGCTGAGAAGGCACAAAAAATTCAAGGCGGCACCATCGCGATCAATTGATCGTGTTACTAGATTGGATTCACGGATGCGTCAAAAAATAGGTATAGATCAGCTAAACCAGCCGATTACTAATGAAGATGTGGAGCTGGCGATTGCCAATGCGGAAAGTACGCTCGCTTTATTGGACGAGCTTCCTATCAAGTGGCTGGAAATTTGTAATGAAAAGTTGTCACTGGCTTCGGAGACACTCAATTTCTTATTAAAGCAACGATTACAAGTCCATAAGAGGGGATACCCAAGCATCGAGCTGGAGTATTTAGCGTTGGCTGATCGTCAGGTTAAAGACCTAAAAAATGTTTATTTGTCTTTCTATCGTTTGGCTCCGGGACTCATCCATCAATTAAAGCAAAGTGAACCGACAGTTTATGCTTGGCTTATGTTGAATTCCGATATTGGACAGGATCATGAAAATCTACTTTGTGGCTTATCTACACTAGATGAGTTAGATGACCAAACCGCAAAATTCTTGGTTGTTCAGTCGTCATTACCAAGTATCGACTCTGTAGTCATCGAAATGGTTGAAGGTGGTTCTAAACTGCCTCTGCTTTATTTAGAGTGCTTACAGTTACGCCAAACTATCACAGTTGGCCTGTTAAAGCGCTGGCTTAAAGATGAGCGCTTTTCTAAACATAAAGCACATTTGTTTTTATCGTTACAAAACGACGCAGAAAGCGTTGTCTGGTTAGCTGAAAATTCAAATGGAAGTCAGAACCTGTTTGAACGCTTGCTTACGAAAGAGGATAGAGGAACTTGGTTTCGTCAGGAGTTCGGTACCTCAATCGATAGCATGTCTGATCCTGAAGTTATCACTTATGCCAAACTTTTAGACCTCAAAGAGTTTGAACACTTTGATCCGAGTAGTGCACAGGCTCCATTTGATTTTGTATTACATGGCCTCAATGAACACGTTCCTATAATAATTGAATTGATATCGAGCCTTGAAGAGTTCGAAGGTGAGGATTGGATCCAAGCGCTTTATATTGTTTATGGAAAACGCTTACCTGTGACACCAAAAAACTTGGGCATTGATTTTGAATGGCATGAAATACTCGAAAGGTTACAAGAGTGGGCCAAGACTGATGCCTACAAACAAGTATCTCCAGGTCGAATGGGACAAGCTTTGACTCTAGAAACTAGTATACAAGCCATGTTCGATACTCAAGTTAATGCAGCTTTTAGGATTTGGATTTGGCGTCAGGTTTGCCTCCATACTCGTTCATACATTCCTTGGGGTATGGCTATGCCTGCTCATCAACAAAAGTGGAATATCACGCGACTAACTCAGAATTCAACAGCCTCAGAAAGGTTTAACTTAAGGAATAATAATGCAGTTGTGGGATATTGAGAACCATCCAGAACTTTCAATAAAAGGCCGTTTTCAACGAGATCAGAACGGTAAAGAGGTTTGGGTTGTTGTTGGAAAGCGCTCGTGGCAATTCGTAGATTCTGTTTGGAAGGAGCTGGAAGAGTCAGAGATCTATGACGATCCTATTTATTTGGGTGAAGCGGGACTTTCTGCGATGAAAGTTGATCATGAGTTCTCTGTAGTGAAGGCCAATACAGATGTACTGGTTTTCGGCAAGGCGCGAAGTTACGCAAAAAAGGCCGTTACATACCACGAGTGTCGGCTTTTGATTGATGGCCATATTGATAAAACTCTATCGGTACTTGGAGATAGGCAATGGATAGAGCATGGTGGTAGCGTAACCTTGAGTAAATCACTCCCGTTTGTCGAAAAAGAGATAGATTTCTCCTGTGCTATTGGAGGCGATTTAAGAAACCGGCTTGGCGGAGGTATTGCTGATAGTAAAGCGGAACTATTAAATCAGAAAGTACCTTCTGTTTTTTATCCAACTGAAGATTGGAGTGCGACGTCAAAGAATACACGGGTAGCAGGATTTGGCCCGCTAGCGCCATTTTTTGGAGGTAGGCAGCGGTATGCTGGGACTTTTGATGCCGATTGGCTAGAGAATCGGAAACCCCTTTATCCGTTAGATTTCGACCAACGTTTTTATCAGAGCGCACCACAAGATCAACAGTGTAGAGGGTTCATATCGGGCGGTGAACGATTGATGATGAGTGGATTTTGTCATAATGATGCGCTTTCTTTTCGCTTTCCTAAAGATATGTATATTGCAGAAGCTCAGTTTAAAAATACTACTTACCAAGTCGATATGACTATTACGACGGTTTTTATTGACACAGAGGCTCGTACACTTTCAATTAGCTATAGCGCCGCGTTCCCATGCCAAGGAGAGGAGCATATGTTAGTGTCAACTAGGATTCATAAAAAGCAGGAGCTGTCCGACAATGAATAACAATTCAGCTCGTTTTATTATTGGAATGGAAGCCATGACACCAACGGGCATGAACCTTGAAATTGCCACAGCAGTCGCTAAGGCGGATTTGGGAAGGTTTGATCAGAAAGTAGCTGAGGATGGGATTGAAAGATTTACCTACGGTAATATTGAATACACTTCCAACACATCGTTGTTTGACAAATGCTCAGAGCTTATTGAGAGCTTAGTCGGGGCTCTTTTAAAGCAGCTACCTAAGGCCCTAAAGCCGATTCCATTACTCATCAACATTCCGGAAGCTCTTTCCATAGTAGAGGTTAGTGAATGGTTAAGTGAATGTAAGCACAGTGACTCAATCTCTCACTATGAAGTGGTTCAGCAAGGTGGGACGTTACACTTAAGCACCTCGTTGGCCAAATTGAATCAATATGATGCTTTAATGAGTATATCGGTTGATTCGCCTGTGGCAAATATAGACGCATTGATTGAAACCGGGCACGTTATGAGTTCGTCTAACCCCTGGGGGATAATACCTAGCGAAGGAGGGGCGGGCGTAATTTTGTGCCGGAATAATTTGGTTAAAACGTTAAAGCTTACCCCTCTGGGACAATTAGGTTATTTCGGCTTAGAACCTGCAAATACAACCCGCCGGTCAATGATGAAGCTTGTAAGAAGTGCGAGCCGTAGTATCAAGAGTTTTGGGGTTGTGTTCTCCGATATGACCAATTTGAGATCTCATACTGAAGATTATGGTTTTGCGTTAGGTGCCCGTGCAGAATATTTTGATAACCCTCAACAGCCATTTTTAATCAATGATTTATGGGGCACACTCGGCAGTTGCTCATCATTGGCTCTAATGGCCAGTGCTATTCAAGAAGGGCCTCATAATAGACCTATTACCTTGTTAATGTTTGATTTGCAGGGCGAAAGGGCGTTACTTCAACTGACCCGTATGAAAAATAATTAGCAGAGCTAACATAACCGGAGGGCTGAGAGCCCTTCGGTAATTAACGTCTCATGAAGTCAATTTGAATGTTCATCACCTCTTAAGTGCTTATCCGGTCGATAATCTCATCAATCTACATTTCTATTATTAAATTCGGTTAAATATTAAGGCAAGTAATCCTTGAGTTTAAATGCTTTGCCACAGCTGCTCATATCTTCACGGTAATGATTGAACTGTTCGTCTGAAATTTATTACTTACAATAACCTCTTATTTGTAATTATAAAGTGTGATTTATGTGGCAATGTTTGTTCCAAGCCTAACTACGATAGAAGAGTTTTTATTTTTTAATCGGAAAACAATGAACAATTGGTAGTCAATGAGTTTGTTATTATGCGTGGTTGTTTAGTAATAATAACTAAAGTAATAGTCTTACCGAGGTTTTTTAATACTGCTATTGAAAAGGGTATTAGACAGTAATTATTATCCTACATTAATTTATTTCGTTTGATAAAGAGTTTAGCGTGCCAGAAAAGCAAGGGACAGCCAAAGGTTATCTAGATAAGTTGGTTGTGAAAGCGATCGAAAAGAAAAATCAGCAAGCTCAGGACTTGGCTAATAAAAATAAGCCTAAGTTAGAGTATGTGATTTTTTCTCAATTTGACGTTTTAGATACATTACCTTCAAAAAATGGCAAAACGACTGTCTATCATTTAGCGAAAAAAGGAAGTCCTGAAAAACAGGTCTGTTGCAAAGTTCTAAACGAGAATTCATCTGACGTAGCACATGAATTACTCATAGGTGAGGCCAGTCGACTTGAAATGTCTCAACACCCAAGTGTCGCTGATTTCATCAAAATAGGGAAAGAGTTCGAACGACCATACTTTATGTATCATTGGATTCAGGGAGAATCATTAGCCGAGAAAATGGCACGCCATTCTCCCAAAGGGTTTCGGCATGATCATATTGCATGGTTGATCTACCAATTGTCTGGTGCGCTAGAGTTTATGCACACCAGAGGTGTTTGCCACTTAGATATTAAGCCGTCAAATATCATCGTTACAGAGTCGGATTACGTTAAATTGATTGACTTTGGTGCGGCTCGGTATGTTGGAGAGTCAAACACTTATGCAGAAGCAAGCATGAGCTACGCATCTCCCGCGTTTCTAAAATCTGGAATGGCTCAACCACAAGATGACGTTTATTCTCTAGCGTTATTGACCGGCCATTTATTTCTTGGTGCAGTATTTGGCGATGCTTGGGCTACGCAACTTAAAGCAAAGAAACGACCAACTCAAATTCCTAATCATGTATGGAAGTTAATTAAAGAAGTTATTGGCAACCCAAGACAGCATAGATACACGGCTACTTCGTTCGCACAACAATTAGCTAAGATAGATACTCAAAAGTTTGAGACTGAAGTTAGTGCCCCCTTGTTTAGTAGCTTACGTAACGCCGATCTCGTTTTAACAAAACATAGTGCTATCGATAGAATTCACACTGGGCGACTTCGCTATTTAGAAGCGAGTTTGGTTTTGTGTGTTGCAATTATTACAGGGACTTATTTGTATAACCAGACCCAACCTGAATGGAAATCGATAGTTAAATCGAGCAACGGTACAAGTAATCTAGTAAGTACGATTAAACCTGCCCAGACTGCGTCTTTCCTGGCTCAGTCACCGTGGGATATTGAATTTGCGTTAGAAGACATGGAAAAAGATGTCGTCTCGACAGCTCCTTACAGAGAAGCTTATGAAGTACAGCAGAGTAAATTAGCTCAATTGTACAAAAACTATGAATCGGATTTAAGTCAATATGCAGGAACAGTTGACCAACTTCCTAAAACTTTGAAGTCTATCCGGAAAAAGCTTGTTTCGTTACGAGAGAAACTAAACAGCGACGGGGCGCTATTTCCTTATGCAGACAAAGCGCTGACGGACGCGATGGCAAGTATTAATAAGGCGACCATCGACTCACAAAATATCGCAAGTTTTGATGAAAATAACGAACAGCGTTTGGTCGATTTGATACTAGATGGTAAGTCAGAAGTTGCTGATAGCGATATTGAAACCGCTTGGAAAATAAATCAATCAAAAGCTTATTTTTATAGCCATGTTTTACCCCAGAAAGTGCTGAACGGAATAGATCTCTCAATAGAGAATAATGCGGAGCAACATTATTACTCTAAAGCTATTGATGAGGCAGAAGCCGCGCAATCATTTTTTGGCAATACGCCTAAATTAAAGGCAAAAGTAAGAGCACTGAAAGTGGCTCGAAGTGAATTCATCTTGTTCAGTACGGTGACTGAGCAATCTGTTTTTGGCACACAAAAACTCCATGATTCATTAGTCGATCTAGAGATAAATGCTCCTAAGAAGTTTGAAGAGATAACCGAAATTTTAAATAGTATGGCAAGTGACTCAATTGACAAGAGCCATCAGTTATCTAAACCCGCAAGAGGTGCAATAGCCATCGAGCGAGCAATTAGAAGTTACAACTCTGAAAGCCGAGGTTAACTTGAGTTTGATCGATACAGAAACGTTATTAGCACCAATACCAGGAGCCTCTCCAACGGGTGAGGACGCTAGGTATGAGTTTTGCTACGAAATGATGGAAACTGAAGTTAAAAAATTTGGTTCATTGTTTGGTGAGACTGTTGACTGGCATATAGTAAAGGTCCATTCAATTGAGGTACTAAGTCAACATAGTAAGGATCTTAAAGCGCTTTGCTATTTGATTCGAGCTTTGGTTGAAGAGAACGGAGTCGCTGGGCTAGACGAAGGTTTATCTTTGCTTAACGAATCAATAAGCCATTTTGGGGGCGAGTTATATCCAAAACGTAAGCGAGGTAGAGATGGTGCCGTTGAATGGTTGAACCATCAAATTAAACTTGTTTCGACTAAATTGTCTACCCAATCTTTGAGTTGGGAAGCACTTTCACGTTGTGTGACATTAGTCGAAAGTATTCAGCGCCAATTTGACCAAATATTTCAAGATTCTGATGCGGACTTTTTTGAAATAAAAACTCAGCTAAATCAGTTGATGCAGAACGCAGCTTCAAGCGAAGAGGTATTAGGACAAGACAGGGCGGTCGTTACAGGTCTGTTGACCGAAGCGAGTGAAAAGTCCGAGAAAGTGAAAGATGTCGACGTTCAACCACCTTTAGATTCTTCTTTGACTCAAGCTTTGTCAAATAAAGCACGGATCTCGCCCAGTGAACTTAACTTCGTTGACGTTGAAACGGATTTTTCGTCTCCGACAGCATCAAAGCGTACGTTAAAAAAAGTTGCAGAAATGATGATGCATTCTAATCCGACAGAACCATTAGGATATCGGATTTATCGTCATCTCACGTGGTTCGACGTTGACGGTCTACCAGACCACCAAGAAAACGTTACTCAGCTGAGTTTAGCGGTTTCATTAGATCAGCAAGTTGAGTATCGAGACAAAGCACATCAAGAAAGTGATATTGACACAATTAAGCGTCTCGAACGAACTCTGACCGATGCGCCCTTTTGGCTGACTGGACATTATTTTGTTTATTCAATGTTGAGTAATCTTGGGTATGACGAAGCTGCAACGGCCGTTAAACAAGAAACAAGGAGGTTTATCGATTCTTTTAATGGAATTGAAAGCCTATCTTTTAAAAATTCTATTCCATTTGCAGATGAAGCAACCATTGCTTGGTTATCTACAGGTAATGGTTCGTCTTCGGATAACTCTTCAATTGTTCAAAGTATTGTTGTTTCTGAAGATGATTTATCAGAGATGGAGGATATTGCCCTAGAAGATTTGGGTATGTATGTCGCTGAACTGTCTGAAAAACTCGAGTTGGATAACTCCGGTCGTGGGCAGTTTATGTTGCATTTGAAGTTAGTAAAAGCCTACCAAAATGTTGGTTTGTATCCGTTGTGCTTGCCTTACTTGGAAAAAAGTTGGGAAGTCAGCAAAGAATTAAATCTATCAATTTGGGAACCTCATTTGTTTTTCACCTTAGAGCATTTAATTCAAAAAACTCTTAGGGAACTGTATCGAAATAAAGATTTTCTACCAAAGATATATAGCGAATGGGGAACAATTTATGACCAGCAATAAATTAGAAAAGGACTAATTATGTCACGTGATGGCTCGGTGGCTCCGAAAGAGCGAATTAATATACGTTATGTTCCAGCGACAGGCGATGCGTCTGAAGATGTTGAACTGCCTCTAAGTATGATGGTCGTCGGTGATTTTACTGCCCGTGCAGATGAAACACCGATCGAAGAGCGTAATCCTATTAATATCGATAAAGACAACTTTAACGAAGTATTAGAAGGCTATGCGCCGAATATCAAAGCAAACGTTGACAATCGACTTTCTGACGAAGAAGGCGCGCAAATTGGCGTTGATATTACATTTAAAAATATGAAGGACTTTACTCCTGAGTCTATTGCGAAGAAAGTTCCAGAATTAAATGGCTTATTAGAGCTTCGTGAAGCCTTGGTTGCATTAAAAGGCCCTCTAGGAAATGTACCTGCTTTCCGTAAGAAGATAGCAGCTGTTCTTCAAGATGAAGAAGCAAGAAAGAAACTTTTGGATGAACTTAGCATTGGTGCAGACCAAGGCGAAAAAGCAGAGTAGGGAATACCATGTCGGCAGAAGTACAAGCACCAGAACAAGAAGCAGCTCTAGTTGAATCAGGCTCACTTCTGGATAGCATTCTAAATGAGACTCGCCTCAAGCCTAGCGACGAAGGTTTTGACGTTGCAAAGCGTGGCGTTGAAGCATTTATTGGTGAGTTGTTAAGCAGCTCAACAGTAGAAAAAGTAGACCAATCGCTGGTTGATTTGATGATCTCTGAGATTGACCAGAAATTATCTAAGCAGGTTGATGCAATTCTACACAATGAAGAAATTCAAGCTATTGAATCAACATGGCGCGGGCTCAAATATCTTGTTGATCACACGGACTTCCGTGAGAACATTCAAATCGAACTTATTTCGGCTAAGAAAGACGAAGTTCTGGACGATTTTGAAGATGCCCCTGAAGTAGTTAAATCCGGTTTATACAAGCAGATCTATACTCGTGAGTATGGTCAATTTGGCGGTAAGCCTGTAGGCGCTGTTATTTGTGACTACCAATTGTCTGCTTCTTCACCTGATATTAAGTTGATGGAATATATGGGTAATGTAGGAGCTATGTCTCATGCACCATTTATTACTTCGGCTTCTTCTCAATTCTTTGGTTTGGATTCTTATGAAGAATTACCAAATTTAAAAGATTTGAAATCGGTATTTGAAGGTCCTCAATATACTAAGTGGCGTGGATTCCGCGAACACGAAGACGCACGTTATGTAGGCCTGTGTACATCACGCTTTATGCTTCGTACTCCATATTCAGTTGAAGATAACCCAATTAAGGCGTTTGATTACGATGAAATGGTTACGGATAGCCACGATAACTACCTTTGGGGTAACTCAGCTTACGCGATGGCTTCAAAGATCAGTGAGTCGTTTGCAAAATACCGTTGGTGTCCAAATATTATTGGACCTCAAAGCGGCGGTGCGGTTAACGATCTTCCGGTATACAACTTTGAAGCGATGGGCCAGATCGAAACTAAGATCCCAACTGAAATATTGGTTTCTGACCGTCGTGAGTACGAACTTGCAGAAGAAGGCTTTATGGCGTTAACAATGCGCAAAGGTTCTGACAATGCAGCGTTTTTCTCGGCAAACTCAGTACAGAAGCCAAAAGTGTTTGCGAATACGCCTGAAGGTAAGCAAGCTGAGATGAATTACAAGTTGGGTACTCAGTTACCTTACATGTTCATTATCAACCGCTTAGCCCATTACATCAAGGTACTTCAGCGTGAGCAAATAGGGTCTTGGAAAGAGCGTACAGACCTTGAAGTCGAGCTAAATAAATGGATCCGTCAATACGTATCTGATCAAGAAAACCCGCCAGCAGAAGTTCGTGGTCGTCGACCATTGCGAGCGGCTAAAGTTGAAGTGTCTGATGTTGAGGGTGACCCAGGTTGGTACAAAGTATCAATGTCTGTTCGCCCGCATTTCAAGTACATGGGTGCAAGCTTTGACTTATCTTTGGTTGGTAAACTAGACCAATAATAGGTTTTAGAAATTAATAAGCGGCCAGATTTCTTGGCTGCTTTTTTATTAGAGTTATATATGGAAAAAGGTTACCGATTACTAGAACGAATTGAACTAGGTGAACCTAAAAACTGTTATGAGAAAGTAGTCTCACATAAACATTTGATTGAATCCATTCATCTACACCTTGCCGATCTACTTAATACTCATTCGGGAAATGCAATGATCGATGGGGAATATGGCTTACCTGATTTCAACGATGTTCTTTCGAGCAATACTAACTTAGTTCGCCATATTCAAAAGAACATCACTTCCACTATTGAAAGCTTCGAACCTCGGCTACGAAATGTAGAAGTTCATTATAGAGAAAATCACGATAACCCTCTTCAATTAGGCTTTGGCATTTGCGGAGAAGTCTTACATAACGGTGGGAAAGTTCCGATGTCCATTGACGTCTATATGGGAACTGACGGCCAATTTAACGTTTAGTAGGTGTCCCTTGAGTAACAGTAAATACTTTCAAGATGAACTCACATATCTACGAGAATCCGGCAGTGAGTTTGCCAAATACAATCCCAAACTGACCAACTTTCTGTCCGAAGGGACATTCGATCCTGATGTCGAGCGTCTTCTTGAAGGTTTTGCGTTCCTTACTGGCCGCATCAGAGAAAAAATCGACGACGAACTTCCAGAGTTGACCCAATCATTGATGACGCTATTGTGGCCACATTATATGCGTTCTATTCCGTCGTTGTGCATTAGTGAGTTAACGCCACATTTAGGAAGTGTTACGGAAAAAACGGTAGTGAGGCGCGGGGCTGAGATGGCTAGCGAACAAGTTGAAGGAACGCAGTGCTTATTTAGAACCTGTTATGACGTAGAGCTCTTCCCGCTTCAAATAACAAGTATCGAACAAAGTAACAGCAGAACAAGCTCTTCGGTTGATGTAACACTGGCTACTGAACATGGCTTAGAACTATCACGTATTGGATTAGATAAACTGAGGTTTCATTTACATGGTGAGATTCATATAACTAGAATTCTATTTTTGTGGATATTTAGATACTTAGATTATGTTGAGCTGGATGTTGGCGGTGCCTATAAACGTAAACTAGGACCTGAGTTTGTCAAGCCGGTTGGTTACCAAGACGATGAGGCAATATTGCCTTATAGCGAAAACTCATTTGCCGGTTATCGATTGTTACAAGAATACTTTTCGTTACCTGAGAAATTTATGTTCTTTGATGTCACCGGCCTTGAGTGGTTAAAAGGGGTCCCACAAAAGAGTACTGTAAATCTGAAGTTTCATTTTAAGAGAGCATTACCAGCTGAAGTCGTCCTGAAAGATAAGCACTTAAGGCTACATTGCACTCCAGCCGTCAACCTGTTCGAAAAAGATGGGGACCCGATTAGGCTCGAGCACCGTCGCAATGAATACAAAGTAAGGCCACAAAGTAGTAATCAAGATCATTACGAAGTTTACTCAATAGACCAAGTAGAAAGTTGGAGTAAAAATGAAAGGCGCCGAAAACCTCTTATCGAATTTGAGTCTTTTGAGCATCAAATCAACCAGAGAGATAAGCGTGATTTTTACAAGTCTAAAGTATCTGAGCGAGTGAGTGGGAGAGGGCTTGAACGTTTTATCTCTTTCCATACCCACAATGGTGATATCGCAGATCTAGGTTCTGAAACAGTGCTGATGAAGTTACAGTGTAGCAATTCGGATCTTTCTGAAAGATTGTCTGTTGGTGATGTCATATATACAACACATAAATCACCAACTTACGCTACTTTTAGCAACATTACTAAACCTACACAATCTGTTAGCCCTCAAGTCAACGGAGAGCTCCAATGGCAACTAATTGCAAATATGTCTCTCAATTATTTATCGCTCTCTAATATCGATGTACTTAAAGTTTTACTCTCGACATACGACTTTCACTCTAGAGTAGATAGGCAGGCACACAGAGCTTCATTACATAGGCTTGATGGTATTATCTCATCAGAAATGAAACCTATCGATAGAGTGTTTAGAGGGGTATCAGTACGAGGTAATCAACTAAAGTTAATGATGAACTCTAGCTTTTTTGTAAATGAAGGCGACATGTTTTTGATGGCGAATGTACTGAACGAGTTCATACGATTATATTCAAGCGTTAACTCATTTACAGAGTTAGAAGTTTACGATGAACAACGTGGAGAAAGCTATCATTGGGCGAGCTTAACTGGGCAACAAACGATCTTATGATTGATGTATTAGCAGAGAAGACCAATGAATTTAGCTTCTTTCAAGCTGTTCTGTTATTGGAGAAGCATTATCAACTTTTGCCGGACGGTGAATTTGTAGCTGTTGGTGAAAATAAGTACTTTCGTCAAGAGAGGGTTGCGTTCAGCGTTTCACCAAATCTATGTTTCCCTAAAAGTGACATGGAATTTATCTGTCACATGGAAAGATCGGGTAAGCAATATTCTAGAATCGAAACTAATTTTTTGGGCTTGCACGGCTCTAGTTCTCCTTTACCAGCTAATTACACCGAAAAGTTAGTTGGTAGAGATATTGATGATAATCCGGTCAAAGATTTTTTTGATTTCTTCCATAATCGATATACCAGCTTAATTTATCGTGTTTGGAAAAAGTATCGTTATCATGTTCAGTATCAAAGTGGTGCAGCGGACAAGTTCTCTGGACGAATGTTACACCTAGCTGGCTTGTCTAATGTTATTCAAGAGTCAGAAGCGATAGGACTCGATCGTGCAAAGATTTTGTCTTACGTTAATCAACTGTCTACTAGAACACGATCGCCTAAACTAATTTCCGGTATTGTGGCGCATTACTTTTCATTACCAAGTGTACGAATTGAAGAGTGGGTATTCCGGAGAGTGAATATTGCAGAATGTCAAAGAAATCAATTGAATAGAACTAATTGTACTTTGGGTTCAAACCTACATTTAGGTAAGAGTATCCCAGACCTAAACGGGAAATTTAACCTCTGTATCGACAATGTTGACTTTGATACGTACCGTAAGTTTTCCTATGGTGGAGAGCTTCATACCACCCTAGTTGGTTTGATGCGCTTCATTCTTCGCGACCCAATGTCTTGGGATCTAAGGCTTACTGTTGATATATGTTCGATCCCCAAGAATCAGCTTGGCCAAGGAGCTAGCCTTGGCCAGACGTTATGGTTAGGTCAAGCGAGTGAAAAAGATGCCAAAATTAGGGTTATTGGAGGCGTATGAAAAAGCCGCTCATAAGAGCGGCTTTGTTTTAACGACTAATTGGTTGGTGTAAGACAACGGTGGTATTAAGAGAGCGGATACCATGAAAAGACTCTATCTCGTTGCATAAATGGTGTATTGATTGTAAGTCGGGGGCTTCAATCAAAGATATAATGTCATATGTACCGCCAACGATACTGGTCAGCCTAACTTCAGGTAATTCTTTTAGTGCATCACTGACATCATTTTTTTTACCTTTCTCGCAAGAAATTAGGAGGTAACTCGCTGCCTTTCTTCCGTCGTTTTCTACTCTGACTTGCGCCGTATATCCCTTGATAATACCTGTTTTTTCAAGTCTGTTGATACGCTCAGCGACAGCTGTGCGTGATAAGCCTATATTTCGAGATAAATTAGCAATCGATTCGCGTCCATTTGAGAGTAGATTCGAAAGAATTTTGCGATCTAGTTTGTCTAAGCCTTGTAAACTAATGTTTGACATCATGTGTTCTGCCTTTGCCGAATAATTATTGTATTTGTATTTGTATTTGTATTTGTATTATATAGCTTCAGGTAGAGTGAAGTTATATAGCTCCGCCAACGTAAACGGATTTCTCTGAGTTAAAGGGGTAATTCGTAAGCTTAGGTCTCTGCCTGATACTTTTATATCACTCACGAAGCTGCCGTTGTGGGTATTTGTCAACGTAGAATCTCCAAATAGTCTATAGATAGCCCATTGACCATTTTTACTCAGTACGTGTTGTTTCCCCTCGTCTGTTACGTCTTGTATTGTGATGCTTATATTGAAGTCTCCATTTTGAGGAGGCCATTCGAGTTCTCGAATTCTGCTAGGGCCATGGTAATAATTGATATTTGAGTCTGCTATCTTCAAGCTTGCTCTGATTGCACTAGAGTCCAGGTCAAGTACTTTTGCGCTAAAAGGAAGATACAGTCGGTTTGTGCTTTTATTGATTAGCGTATCTCTAATTACATTATAATTTCTAAGCTGAACGAGTAACTCAGGTGAGAGCGGCATCGTTTCACCTTCTACTTGTTTTGGTGTCCATAGGTTTGTGTCGTAAAAAGGTGCGAAGTTTTTGACGATGAATGCATCTAGTAACCCTCCTGGTGCAAATAAAAGTTCAAAGTCATCGATTGAAATTTCTTCAGTTGCACTTAAATCGAAAGGATATTTCCCTAATCCTAACTCTTTGAACTTGCTATATATTTCACTATACCAAAGAGTTTGTATTCCTTTTGATGATTCAGAAATCATCACGGACCAGCTCTGGTTAACTACGTCTAAAAGCCAACTTCTTACTGGCTCAGGAGATTTTTGAGCGATCTGTTTTAAACGAATAATAGGATCTGCCTCAGTACTCCCCATTCTATGTTGCGCTGCTGACAGCGCGGCCATTTGAGGATCTGGTGCGTCAGCAATATCCTTCATATAAGTTCGAACTCGACTCAGCGCGGTTATCGTCTCATCCCATGGAGTGGGAGAGTTTGGAGTTTCATTGATCTGCAGCTGATTCAGGATATGAAATGCCTGTTCAACCCTTTTCATTAATAAGTAATCGGGTTGTACCATTTCTTCAACGAGATCCGGAGCCGCTTTTACCGCTCCGGCAAGTTTTGGGTTAACCTTGGCCATCAAAATGCTTTGTTGGCCTATAGGTGAAAATTGTGTGTTTGTATAAACTTGTTTTAAAATGGTTGTCATTGGGGAAGATGGCCCGGAAATTAGATCAATAGCGTTAGTCAATTCCCCTACATTGTTGTAACGTTTTACTTTTAACTCGCTCAAAGCATTTCGCCAATAACTAATGTAATCATCGGTATATTTCTTCCTTACTAGTCTCTTGAAGCTTTCTTGCTCTTTGTCAGTAGGAATCATGTGGTTTGATAGGCCAAGAACCCAATTATCAGTGATAACCTGTTGAGACATTAAATCGACGCGAGGGCGATAAAAAGTACTGAAACCTGTTGACGTATAAACTTTATCGATCTCTAACCGTGCAGGATCTAAGTTATCGTTGAAAACATTGTTGAAGTCAAAACCAACCGCTCGTTGTAGGTTCAAAGTGCCTAAATCGATATCACCAGCTTGTTGTAATAAGCTAGCATAAACCAAATCTACGTTTGAATGAGAAAGCAACGATCGTCTTGTCGCGCGAACAATATTCATGTTTATTGATACCGGCTCAAAATTCGTGCGGAGATAGGCGTCTAAATACTTCATTACGCTAGCAATCGTTTCAGGTTGAGTGCTTAGCTTTTCTAGTGTTGACATTGTTTGTTGACGTAGAAATTTTGTCTCTCGCTTGCTTGGGTCATTTAACATTAAGTAGCCTTTGAGCAAAGGCAGCGCATTGTTAACATTGTCTTGGTTATGTGTTAGCTGTAAACGATATCCCTGTTCAATTGCTGGCATTAGGTGCGTTCTAATTTGCGTGATCAGGGCGTTGTAAGCGATTTTTGTGCTTTCATCGAGACGGCTAACGTTTAGGTTTAAAAGTTCACTATCTAATGCATGAGATCCACTAAGCCATGCTTGATAAGATGGTTGTATGATTTGGATTGCATTTTCAAGTGAGTTATCAAAAGATTTATCTCTTTGAATTAGAGATTGTGAGTCGTCAATCCCAATGAGTTGGCTAATCACTCTTAAATTGCTATTCAAAGTCGTTGAAAAGAGGTAAGCGCCACTCGCAAGCAAAATGATAGAAACAGCAACAGCAAAGCGACTTTGTCGCTGGATCATTCTAAGATAAGTTTTGTTTTCGCCTGCAAAGTCCGATTCTGGGAGGATTTGAGAGTCCATCAAGAAGCGAGTGAAATAGGGCGTTTCAGTCAACTGTGTATGTTCTGAAGCAATGATCGGCAAATTGAAGTAGTTACTACAGCTCTTTGCCAATAGGTTGTATTTTCTACCACCTTGGATATTCGATATAAAAAACACTTCGCGGATATCAAGTGAATAGGACCCAGTATTCAGTTCTGAAAGTCGCTCTATTACTGATGCGATCTCAGTTTGACATAACTCAAACTGTTTAGGGAAAGCTAATATAGCTTGCTTTTCATTTACGTCGTGAGAGTGGGAAGATGAATCCAGTGCATTACTCTCCATCACTTTGACTAAATTTCGAAAACTGTCGTGATAGTATTCAACGAATACTCCTTTAGCTTCCTTCAATGGGATTGATAGAAACTCGACCGATGTTTTTAGGGAGCTAAAGTGAATGTACTCCTTAAAACCTTCTAGTTTATCGAGCTTAGACATCATTAGATAAAGAGGGATTGCTGATGATGTTTTGTCACTTACTGATTCTAATCGATGGTTAAGAGCTGTTAATGTGTAATCTATTTGTTCCGATTCAGAGATAATTAGAAATTCAAAATCAATAAAGAATAGACAACCAGAAAATGGCTTTCTTGGTTTATGTGTAATGACTTCATCTACAAACGCATTCCATAAAGCGCTGTCATTACTTGATACTTCTTGAAATAACAGTCGTTGAGCCGGTTTGATATATACAGCCGAGTCAGACTCATACCATTCGAAAAAATCATTCTTTGCGGTACGAGTTTGATCCATCGGTTTGATCGCACTAGAGTTAAGTAGGAACTGAGTTCGACCCGCATGTTTATTGCCAATCATCAAATATATTGGCTTTTTGTTTGAACGACAAAGAAGAGGGCGCATTACCATAGCTAGAGCTTCTTCCTCTGTTTCAAGTTTTAAGGCTTTAGTGTTGTTTTTTTTCTTAAGCCACAGTGTCACCTGAAACAACGAATAGATAAGTGTGACAGCGCCTAAAGCAACCCAAAGATAAAACTTGTCTGTTATATCTAGCCAAAGGATATAAGTAGCAGCGATTGTAGCTACAAGAAAGAGAAAAACCACCGTTGATATAACAACAGGGTTTCTCATTAGTTTGTGTTTTAACATAAGCCTATTTCTATTTCGTTGTTTTAAGTTTGTTGTATGATCTGGCCGTAAGACGTTTTCTTAATGTTACGGTTTAATAGCTTTAAGCTCAGACTCCAAGTTTTTAATTTTGTGTAAATAGACGTTGAGTATTTGAAGAGATTTCTGCAGCTCTTTTTGTTGTTTTTCTTTTTCTGCATATTCAATACGGCCAATCAACGGGAAAAGGGAGTTGCTGTATTCGTAAGCTTGTGCTGTTTTCTGACTTTCACTTCCTCTAATTGCATTTGCAAACACAGTTCTCGCGTTTGAGAAGCGTCGATGAAGTTTTATGTAATCTGCGTTTAACTTTTGTTGCTCATTAGTGAATTCGTTACGTAAACGTAAGACGGATGATGAGTCTGGGTAAACCTTAGTTAAATCAATAGTCAATTGATTTAGAGTATCGATCTCGTACACTTTAATTGGATCGGTACCCCAATCTTTCATTAATTCATCTAATTGATTGACGACACTAGGTCTTACATCATCAGAAATCGAAGCATATTCATACTTTAGTGAATGTACTATTTCATTCAGTTGTGGGATATCAGACGTAACGATTTGTCTAGCCAACTCTTTTCGTTGATATTGTTTATAAATGAAATGAGAGGATAAAGCCAAAATTAGAAACCCAACGAGAAGATAGATGACTAAATAACTCGAGGTCGATTTTCCATCGACTTCAGCTGCATTCTTAGGTTTGTTGTTAGACACATCGATTTTAATGGTTGATGGCTGAACTACTGGTATTGCCTTTTTATGTTCTTCCGAAACGCGGAGTTTTTTTGTGTTTTCTGCTTCAAAGAGTTTTGCTTCGTTCTCTTTATGCTCATCAACCCAGTGCTTTAAGGTTCGACGAATTCCCCCTAGTGAAGGTGCTTTTATACCGTAATGTAGTCTGAGCTCTTCTTCTATTCTCAGACATAGGCGGTGGCATGTTTCGATCAATAGAATGTCATCGGAACTTGTTTTTATGGACTTAATTCGTTTATCTGTGTGTTCGACCATCCAATCAATCGCTCCGATCCTTGCATTTGATTTTGTCACCTCTGGATATGCGGTGAACCAATAAATGACACACAAATCTAAGATAGAGTTAAGCCCTTCAACTAAACCTTTTAAGCCTTCGTTGTGCGTAGCTGCAACAGTAAAATAACAGCTACAACGGAAATCTTTACTGTTTTTGGACAGTATTTCTTTCGACAAAGTCTGAACTTTTTTCCAAGAAACTCTGCCTGTGACCTTGTTTATGTTATTAATTTGGCGCTTTATCTCTGTGAATTCATCTAACCCGTTAGGATTGGTTCCGTAGGGTTTTTTTTCATCAATGGGGCGTCTTGTAAAATCTGACGAGAGCATGATCTTAATATCCAACTGTATATACAATGAAATCTAAAAACAGCGAAACCAATAAAACTAGCCCGCATGATTGATAATGTGATTATAATTTTTAATGATTCTATAGTTAAAATTAATAATTTGAATGTGAAAAGGTTTGAAATCTTATGAATATAACCTTGATGTGACGTGTGTCACATAATTAAAGTAGTGTTACACCTTCAAAATTGCTCATGTTTTGTCATTTCAATGATCCAGGTTGTCTTTTTGTGGTTATTTTTGTGATGTCGTACGCGTATTGTTAATTATGTTTATGGTTGCTAATTGAGCAGGGTTGATGCGTTTAATCATTATCTTGATTGTTAGCGGATGCCTAACTCGAAATCGAAGTGCCGACTCTACGCTATTTAGATAAATTTATGTATGTTTGCTTCTAAATTTGCGATCGAA
>NZ_AJZM02000316.1:2425-7960 GCF_000272405.2 Vibrio tasmaniensis 1F-187 | reverse complement strand
ATTACCCAATTACCCAATTACCCATAAAGTTACTTTTTCTTAACGCTTAACTTTTCTATTATTGACAGTTCTAATTTTAAAGTGCCATTTTATTGGTTGATTTCTTAATGCATTTTCTAATAGATATATCGTTTCTTTTACTAGTTATAATGTCGAAATTAGCTTGCAACGTGTTCTCTGTCTTGTAAAAGAAATAATACTTGCTATCTTGCGCATCTAATTAATATATGGACGAAATCAGAGGGAAGCATGCGAAAGCTAAGTCAAATCGGTCTAATATCCACAATGTGCCTTTTTTCATCTATCGTGATCGCAAAGGGCGAAAGATATGGTGCTTCAGTTAATATGCTGAGCATTGATAGTATCGAATACAAAGAAGGAACGACTGGACAAGTCGATACATTGCGATATGGCTTAGTCCATACTCGTCCCATTGATGAAAGTAACAACAGGTGGCGCTGGTGGTTAGGGTTAAATTATTTATCCGAAGACATCGAAGCCCCAAGTAATGGTGTTTACAACGAGGTGACTAACTACGAATTTCGCATTGTCCCCCAATTCGCATTAGGAAGTTGGTCAATATTTACGCCTTATATTGGCGCTGGTTTATCTTTGGGTTATTCACAATACTCTAACCGCTGGAAAGTCGATGACCAAGGCTTTAGATATGGAGCACAACTTGAGGACATCGACCAATTTGAAGCCGGAGCCGTTGTCACTCTAGGTAGCGTAATTAAATTGGGTAGTAACCCTGACGCGCACTTGCAAATAGTTCCTCAAGCTTCATACATCTTACCTTTTTATAACGAGGGTTTGGGTGGCGTTGAGTTTAGTGTTTCTCTTCTGTTTTAAAGGTAATTCATGAGAATAAATCAACTGATTTTGGTGATCTCGAAGTGCCCAGAAGAGTACGTTGGTGCTAAGAATATAGAGGTGCCTGAAGAAGGAGGCTCTTTAGGACGAGAAGCAGGCTGTACCGTAACATTAACGGATCACAACCGATTTATATCTGGTACGCATTGTTTATTGAGTATATATGGAGATACCTATTACATTAGTGATGTCAGTACAAATGGCACGTTGGTGAATGGTAATAAGATCCTAAAGAATCAACCAGTCTCATTGTGTGATGGTGATAAGATATCCCTTGGCCAGTATGAAGTTAGTATATCGTTAGAATTGGTTACAACATCATACGATATTGCCTCTGAAATCGCCCCAGAAAGAGATTCAACCGATCCACTAATGAATTTGGAAAAGTCAGTTGTTGAAGAGGACGTTGAACCTGGCGCACTTGAAGACCTTTTTATGGAAACAAAACCTGACGACGTAGACAGTCATGACCCCGTTGAGCACTTAAAGTTTTCGATGCAAAGAGACGACGATTATCTTGTTAGGGATGAAAGTAATGATAAAAACCTTGCGAGCACGTCGATCGAACCTCAAAGGCAAGTTGTTGATGACAGTTTGAGTATTCACTCGGAGTTTGACCTACCTAATTTGATTCCTGAAGATTGGATGGGATTAGAAGAAGAGGCCCCGACGACTCTTCATGCACATAATCTTGATAACGAGGAAGAAATACCGGGTTACGTACAACCTATTCATGATAAAGATTTAAACGGCAAACCTGAAGACGTTATTGAACGTTCTTCTGTTTCTAAGCATACGTCAATTCCGGTGCAATCTGTTGTTAGTGCCCGAAGTTCTGCGAATATACAAAGCCACAAATGGGAAGAGGTGACACAAGAGTTTGTCCCACATGTTGAGACTCAAGAACTGTGTGCGGAAAGCGAAAGTAGATCTCAGAATAATGTCGCCCTGAGTGAATCATCATCTGAGAACGTAACACATGCATTCTTCGAAGGCCTCGGTGCAGATATAGAAACTGATTCAAATCATGACGCTCTATTTTTTAAGCAAATGGGCGCGTGTTTACGATTGTGTATCGATAATCTGTACAAAAACTTACAGGGTGTTGAAGAACTTACAGACGAAAACTCGTTTACTAAGAATGAGCTTAGCCTAACCACGTTAATGTTAACGCTAAACAATCAAAATCTGTTAGCTCCAAATGAGCTCATTGAACAGATTTTGGATGAGCTTGATGAACATGACGCTTTGTATTTAAAAACACTCAACGACCTTGTGTTCGATCAGTTAAAAGCGAACGACCCCAAAAAATTCGAAGATGTATTAAGCCAAGAAACCCGTTTTCTAAGTAAATCGAAGTTATGGCAAAAGTACGGGGAACATTATGACCAGAATACTCGTCAACTCCATGAATCGACATTCAAAGCGTTGATTAAAGAACGATACAATAAGGTTGCAAAAACGAATCATGCATAAACTAATAGCTCCTATTATCTTGTTCCTTTTATCAGGTTGTTCAATGTGGGAACAGTTCAAAGAATCTTCTGGAATAACGCCGGAAACCTCTTCGATTGAACTAGTTATTGAAGCGTCAGAACACCTCAATATACGCGAACAAGGACAATCATCGCCAGTCATCTTGAGAATTCACGAATTAACGTCTCCCGTTATGTTCCGTAGTTTGGACTTCTTTGCTCTATTTGAAAATGATAAGGCCTCCTTGGGGGACGAGTACATCAAACGGTACGAATATCAGCTTCAGCCCGGTGATAAGCTGCATGAGCTGTTGGAGCTAGACCCAAAAACTAGAGCACTAGGTTTTTCTGTCGCATTTAGAAATATTAATGGTTCATCTTGGCGTAAGGTCGAAGTGATCGAAGAGAAAAGTGAGTACTTCTTAAGGTTAAAAGTAGAGGGTAGCGAATTATCTTCGAACAATACCCGCGGTATTGAACAGACGTATTTTTAAGGAATTGACGAATGTCTTTATATAACCCAGTGGTTTGGCAAGATGGTATGTTCATGAAGCCTCAGCACTTCCAACAGCTAGATAGGTCTCAAAGCAAATTATCTAACATGCTTAGCTCTAACAGCTCTCCTTTACATTGGGGAGTGAAAAAAATCGAGATAAACACCGAACTATTGGCGTTAGGCAAAATCGGGATCACGCGAGCAGAAGGCATATTACAAGATCGCACACCATTTGATTTGCCGCTTCTTGCCGAACTTCCCGAAGTAAGAGATGTTGACCCATCTATAGCTGATAAAGTGGTGTACCTGTGCTGCCCATTGCCATCCGAGCGCTCTGAACTTTTTGGTGAAAGTAGTGATGGTGCCCGCTATAAAATGGAAAGCCAAGAGGCCGTGGATGCCTGTTATGAATCAGAAGACATGGCAAGTATTGTCGTGGGTAAGCTTAACTTCTTCTTGATGTACGATCACGAGGATAAGAGTGCATATACATCCATTCCTATTTTAAAAATTTCGGAAGTCAAGCCAGATGGAAGCATTATTCTGGATGAGAACTATATCCCGACATGCATCGATATACACGCTTCTACAGTTTTGAGTAAGTTCGCGACAGAATTCGCTTCAATGCTAAAACACAGAGCAGAATCGATTGTTCAGCGTTTAGGTGTGGTTGACCAACAGGGGGTATCATCTGTTGCTGATTTTATGTTGTTACAAGCCTTAAATCGTTATGAGCCGTTATTCTGGCATTTTGCTAGTGTAGAGGGTGTTCATCCAGAGTCGTTTTATCGAACCCTGTTACAAGCTGAAGGTGAACTCTCTACGTTGTGCTCAGCCTCTCGTAGACCGCAAGAGTTTACAAAATACAACCACCGCCAATTGACTGATTGTTTATCTCGCACGCTTGATAGCGCAAAAATGACGCTAAGCGTGATGTCAGAGCAACGGGCAATACCTTTAACACTAAGAGAGCAAAGCTACGGAATTCGAACGGCAGCAATCCCAGACAGTAAGATTGTCGAATCTACAACGTTTATTCTTGCGGTTAAAGCAGACGTACCACTCGATATTTTACATACACAGTTTGTAAGTCAAACTAAGATTGGTTCGATTGACAACATTCGTGATTTGATCAACTTACAACTACCTGGCATAGAAATGAAACCAATGCCAGTTGTGCCTCGAGCGTTACCTTACCATGCAGGTTATACCTATTTTGAATTGGATAAAACGAGCGATGAATGGAGTACCTTGAATAACGCAGCGGCCATCGCTGTCCATATTGCTGGTGACTTCGCGAACTTATCATTACAACTTTGGGCTGTACGTTTATGAGTTACGTCGAAAACGATATCACCGTAGTACTATTCCAACCAGAACCAGGCAAACCAATGGAGGTGATGCCTGCACCTGATTTATCTAGGAATATTGCGGTAAGAGACCTAAATGTAGAAAGCATGGGGGTTAACCCATTGGTTGATCAGTTTACCTGGTTGATCGCCAGTCTTTCATGTATGTCTTCAATTCCTTGGCTGGACGACCCTGGCCCTTTCAGAGAACAAGTTGCTCGAGAGATTCGCAAAGGTGAGCGAAAGCTTAACGAAATGGAATTGGATAGGGCATCTATTCTGGTTATACGCTATTGCTTATGTGCTGCAATCGATGAATCTGTATGTCGCCAAGAGTGGGGGGCGAACAGCCATTGGAGTACCAATAGCTTATTGTCAGAGTTCCATAACGAAACATCTGGTGGCGACAAATTCTTCACTATTTTAGAGCGTTTGAAAGCTGACCCACGAAAATATAGACACGTCATCGAATTCCTTTATCTATTACTTCAACTTGGGTTCAAAGGAAAATATGGTCGAGAAGACCGTGGTAACGAAAAGCTTTCAGAGATAGGAAATACGATTTATCGTTTAGTTAGAGACGAGCGTTTAGCTGAACAAGAAAAAGTAACGTTAGTTAATTTAAAGGCGAAGTACTTAAAAAAGCCGCTAAAACGTGTTGTTTCACCGAAGTTAATTCTTGGGGTTAGTACTGCCATTTTTGGCGTTATGTATGTCGCGACCTACTTGGTTATTGACCTGAAATTTCAGCAACTTCTAGATGTATATCAGTAGCATTAGAATTAATTATGAGATCTGCTGTCCATTTTTAAAATTAGGCTCGAATTAACAGGCTCTACTTTCATTTTCACTACGTACTTAGAGAGATTGCACCCTGCGATCTCTTTTATCATGCATTCATTGGAATTTAATTGGACTTACTATGGGCGTAACAGTTTGTGCGAATGGACTCAGCGTAGTTCATCAAGGCTCGGGAGGAGAAGCGAACGCAACGCTTCCTGATGTTTGTTTAACAACAGTTGGCAACTCTGTTGTACCTATTCCCTATGGCAATAATGCAAAGTCCGCTGATTTAGCCGGCGGCACCATTACCGTTTCTATGGATGGTGGTAACAGCATTGCTATTAAAGGCAGTAAATTCAGTGCCAGTACTGGCGATGCCGGTGGTGATAAAAAGGGTGTCTCATCTGGCACCATTGAAGCCGAGGCAGAATTCATATCGGCGTCTCCTACCGTTAAATTTGAAGGTGCCGGCGTATGTCGCTTGTCCGATCAAATGACGATGAACAAAGCCAACACCATGTGTTTGGGCGGCGCGCAAAACCCTTCGGTTTCAGTAACC